>NZ_CAMZMZ010000034.1:0-48311 GCF_947311905.1 Alteromonas sp. CyTr2
ATCTTCCCCTCAGTCAGGGTGATTCAGGTTTCTTTCAACCTGACGGGTTTGCCAGCTTCGCTGGGCAAACAAAAAAGGAGGCCAACATGACCTCCTTTCATTTAAACTGTAAATCAACCTGTAACCTTACAATTAGAAGGAAAACACTTTCAGTGTTTGACGGTTAATTCCCGCCTTATTCTAACAGGTTATTCTTACTCGTAGTTGCGTTCCATCCACATTAACTGCATTTTAAGCTCGTTAATTTCTTTTTGCGCTTCCGCCAACTGCTCTACCACAGAGCGTGATTGCATAACGTTTTCTTCGGAAGTATTTACTGAAACTGCGCTGTCATTATGTGCCATGAGAATTCAACCAAGTTAATTATTAATCAAAGATTCAAAGTGAAAGTCACTTTGTAATATTACATTTTTAATTACACAAAGTCATGTTATCAACACGCAAAAATGCATAGTTTTGCTAAATAACCACAGTTTTTTTAAGGAATGAAACTTGAGCAAAGATTTGCTTCTAGATGAGTGGCCATCACTTTAAGTTGCCTAACAAAAAAAGAGACTTTATGGTCTCTTTTTCAATAATATCAAAGCGATAACGTCGTGAAATAACACGACGTTAGATGGAAAACTAGATAGCCCTTAAGCTTTCTAGCCTTCACATCCGAGCTGCGTGATTAAGCGTGCTTTTCCGCCAGGTAAAGCCAGGTTTCAACCACGGTATCAGGATTAAGTGATACCGAATCAATCCCTTCTTGTACCAGCCACGCGGCGAAGTCTTCGTGATCTGATGGACCTTGACCACAAATGCCTACGTATTTTCCACGCTTCTTCGCTGCCTGAATTGCCATTGACAACAATGCTTTGACCGCTTCATCACGTTCATCAAACAAGTGCGCGATAAGACCACTGTCGCGATCTAGACCTAGGGTTAACTGCGTTAAGTCGTTAGACCCAATAGAGAAACCGTCGAAAATGTCTAAAAACTTATCAGCAAGCAAAGCGTTTGATGGCAGTTCACACATCATAATAACGCGAAGGCCATTTTCACCTTTCTTAAGTCCCTGCTCTTCAAGAAGCTCGATAACTTGACGACCTTCTTCTAATGTACGAACAAACGGGATCATGATCTCAACATTGGTCAAGCCCATTTTGTTGCGAACGCGCTTTATGGCTTCACATTCAAGGGCAAAACAATCGCGGAAATCTTCAGAGATGTAGCGGCTTGCACCACGGAAACCCAACATTGGGTTTTCTTCGTCTGGCTCGTATTGATAACCGCCCACTAAGTTGAAGTATTCGTTCGATTTGAAATCTGACATACGAACAATAACTTTCTCTGGCGAGAATGCAGCGCCAATGGTTGAAATACCTTCCACCAATTTCTCGATGTAGTATTCCGTAGGCGACTCGTAGCCTGCAATCATATCGCTAATTTCTTCTTTCAACTCTTCAGGCTGGCTGTCGAAATTAAGTAGTGCTTTAGGGTGCACACCAATCATGCGGTTGATAATAAACTCAAGACGCGCAAGACCAACACCTGCGTTTGGCAAGCGAGCAAAATCAAATGCGCGATCGGGGTTACCCACGTTCATCATGACTTTCAGCGGTAGGTCAGGCATTGCGTCAATGCGTGAGGTCACTACGTCGAACTCCAGTTCGTCACCGTAGATAAAACCAGTGTCACCTTCAGCACAAGATACAGTAATTTTGTCGCCGTTCTTGATACTGTCAGTCGCGTTACCACAACCCACAACCGCTGGAATACCTAACTCACGCGCGATGATTGCCGCGTGACACGTACGGCCACCGCGGTTGGTAACAATAGCAGAAGCCTTCTTCATGATAGGTTCCCAGTCAGGGTCTGTCATGTCAGTTACCAGAACATCACCCGCCTGGATTTTGTCCATCTCTTCAATTGAATCAAGCACTTTCGCTACACCAGCACCGATTTTGTGACCAATTGCACGGCCTTCACAAACAATGTTGCTTTGACCTTTCAACTGGAATCGCTCGATGCTCTGTGAGTCTTCACGGCTGCGTACCGTTTCAGGGCGAGCCTGAACAATGTATAGTTTGCCGTCTGCGCCATCTTTTGCCCACTCGATGTCCATAGGACGCTTGTAGTGGTTTTCAATGATCTGCGCCTGTTTAGCAAGCTCCATTACTTCGTCATCAGTCAACGAGAAGGTTTTGCTGTCAGCTGCATCAATATCGACAATAGACACTTGCTTACCGTGTGCTTCATCATCTGAGTACACCATTTTAGTCAGCTTACTACCAAGGTTACGACGAACGATAGCAGGCAAGCCTTTATCAAGTGTTGGTTTGTGAACATAGAATTCATCAGGGTTAACCGCACCCTGCACCACCATTTCACCTAAACCAAATGAGCTGGTAATAAATACAACGTCTTCAAAGCCAGACTCTGTATCGATAGTAAACATCACGCCTGATGATGCGATATCACTACGCACCATGCGTTGAATGCCTGCAGATAGCGCCACGCCTTTGTGGTCGTACCCTTGGTGAACGCGATATGAAATAGCGCGGTCGTTAAATAGCGATGCGAACACGTGCTTAATTGCCACAAGCACGGCTTCATAGCCTTTAACGTTTAGGAAAGTCTCTTGTTGACCTGCGAAAGACGCATCGGGCATATCTTCTGCGGTAGCAGAAGAACGCACTGCAAATGATGCTTCTTCACCTGCATCACCCTGAAGTGTAACAAAGGCAGTTTTGATTTCTTCTTCTAACTTGCCTTGAAATGGCGTGTCGATAATCCACTGACGAATGTTTTTACCTGCTTCGGTAAGTGCGTTTACGTCATCTACGTCTAACGAGTCTAAGACTTCGTGAATGCGCGCTTCTAGGCCACTTTGCTCTAGAAACTCATTAAATGCCTCGGCGGTGGTAGCAAAACCTCCCGGCACCTGCACACCGGCGTTCGCCAGGTTTGAAATCATCTCGCCTAATGATGCATTTTTGCCGCCTACGCGACCCACATCATGCATGCCCAGTTCTTGATACCAAAGTACGTATTCTTGCACAGCCCAAGCCTCCAGCTTTTTTATGTGTAGGGTATGAGGTTAATTTCAGGTTTGTGCTTTTGTCACCTGAAACTCATCAAATTGTAGTCGATATGTGGTGAAAACCACTGTTAACGCTGTCCATTACGTTTGACAGCAAACCTATTGATATTTGCCATCATTCACAAGAACCGTGTAGCTTTTCGACGAAATCATCTTAGAATGGGGAAATTCAGAAAGTAAACCCTTTATTACTTTTGTAATAAAATTACACCAATGTTAAGGATATGTTGTGCGCACAGCTTTTTATATTTCAGATGGTACAGCCATCACTGCAGAGGTCTTCGGCCACGCCCTGCTTTCCCTGTTTCCCGTTTCTTTCAATCACAACACCATTCCGTTCGTTGAAACTGAGGAACAAGCTCACAAAGTTTTACAGCAAATTTCTGAAAGTTTTCAAGACACCGGAGAAAGGCCGCTCGTTTTTTATACAATTGTGAATGTAGATATTCGCAAAATAATCTCGAAATCTGTGGGCATTAACTATAATTTTCTCGATCAATTCGTAGCGCCACTGGAAAAAGTATTGGGTGTTCCTTCAAAACCAGAAAAACATCGTACACACAGTATCCACGAAACCACCTACGATATTAGAATTGAGGCCGTAAACTACGCACTGGCTAATGACGATGGCTCTAATCTAAAAGATTACGATGAAGCAGACATCATTCTTACTGGTGTTTCACGTTCGGGTAAAACGCCAACAAGTCTTTACTTAGCCCTTCAATACGGAATAAAAGCAGCGAACTACCCTTTTACAGAAGAAGACATGGGCGACATGCTTAAGCTCCCCCCTGCCCTACGCAGGTTCAAACATAAGCTTTTTGGGCTAACGATTGCAGCGGATAGACTCCATCAAATACGTTCAGAGCGCCGTGCAAACAGCAAATATGCATCGCTGCCACAATGTCGAATGGAACTGCGTGAAGTAGAAAACTTGTATAGAAAGGAAAAAATCCCGTTTTTAAATAGCACTAAGTACTCGATTGAAGAGATCTCAGCAAAAATATTGGCAGAGACGGGGCTCAAACGTCGTAAGTACTAAGCGGGCTTTTAAGTATTCAGTAACTTTGTACGAAGCTGCCATATTTACCCGCTGTATTTTATACAACACTTTTTATGTCGCGGTGGTGCCTTTAACTATGTAAAGCGACAAGGCACCACATTACCTAGATTCTGGTCAAGTTTAGGCTAACTAGGCGATAGTAGCTCTAGTATTTGCGGTCTCGCTTGCCCTTTTATTATTTACTATTGAAGCGTCACTTCTTGTTGCTTTCTACCAATTCTTCAAGCGCTACACCTGGGTCTTCTTCACCTGCAACAGATGATGCATAAGGGCTCGCAGCTTCTGCATCCTGATGTGAAACGTCCGCTTTACTATTGGATTGTTTTTCTTCATCTGAAGACAACGTCGTTTTTTCTTGTGAACTTTTTTCTTTTGCTTTCATACCTCTAATCAACTCCTCTACATAAGGTAAAAATTCTAGCACGGTAGCAACGGCGATAACTGATAGTAAATACCATGTTGGAAGGGGCTCTTGCTTAAACCGCAGACCAAAATCAGCAGGACTTTCGCCCAGTCCGAATAACGCTATAAAATGAGACCAATGTCTGGCAATTACCAAAATTAATGCGAGCAGCGGTATCATTTCCAAAAAGCTGTGCACATGCTGCTCAATAGGCCCCACTCTTCTTTTCGATACCGCATAGCTAACGTCCCACAGTGCTGTTAATTCATGTAAGAAGAAAAACAGAATACCTGCAGCAATAATTAAACTATTCACCTCAAAGAGGAGAACCATAAAAAGAGGGATTCCTACCTCTATAAACATCAATAGATGAATTAAGGACTCCTTCGGCCCCGCGGTAGCAGCAATATTACTGCTGCGGTGGCAAAACCAGTCGACTATCCCCGCTGTGAACCACAGCGGTATGATGAAATACATCAATATTAGCTGTGTAACGTCATTCATGACTAAACCTTCTACATTAAGTCTAAGCATTACAGATGTAATAGCTTGTAAACTCGTCATCAGATAACGTTGTAACGTTGAAAACAGAAGATTAGATTAAGAATGATTAACATTTTTTAATGTCTAATAGGTAACAGGTTTTCTTATTGGAAAAATTGAAGTTATGCAATCGACAGGTCTTAGCGCTTGCTGATAGAAAATGACTATCACGGATAAACAGTTACAATTCATTAATTTATCGATATTGTAAACAAATCATAATAATACAATATAACATTGCACATTATCTTGGGAGAAGTAACATGTTCACAGAAGAAATGGTTCATACCGCACTACAAACTTGGTGCGACAATGTAGTAGCGGTAGGTAAAGTGCACGCTGAAGGTGGCGATGTAAAAGCATTCGCTTCACAAGTGCTGTCAGATAACTACGACTACGATAATGGAAAAGTACTCTTTAAACCTACGCTTACTTTTGGCTCTCAAACATTTCGCCCAACAAAAGAAGGCGCTTTATCTTATTTCGTAGGCGGTAATAGCGACTATCCAAACGACAATGGCTTTAAATTAAAGCCATGGGTGAAGGTTTGGTATAGCAAAGAAGACTTTATCTTAAACGGTGAGCTTGCCATTGTTCAGTGTAACGTACACTTTATCGGCGAAGACGACAGCCATATTTTTGTAAACAAGAGCTTTGTTTTCAAACAATGTGAAGACGGAAAAATTCGCATTATCCTTCATCAATCTTCGCTTCCGTATCAGCCTTAAAAGGTAGTTGATACGTTTTAACTAATTAAGAGTCATGACTTAAAGACAGCCATGACTCTTCATTTTTGACTATCCATTAATTATCTGGCTTTGAGGTGTCTCTGCCTAGTGCTTGTTTAAGCTCAGCTAAATAGTTTTCGAAAGGCTTCCACTGCCCCATCCCTGTTTTGTATATAGGTTGGCGAACCTGTTCAGAGCTTGGCGTCTTTATCACCCGTTTGGTTTGGTGAAACGCTAAGCATGCTTCTTCAAAATCTAACCCACAAAAATCTAGAATGCGTTTAACTTGCCCTTCCAAATCATCCAGAACATCTTCGTGCTGTACAGTAAGAATTTCCCTAGGCAATACACTATGCCAATAATCCATAAGCTGTTCATAAGCATTATAGTAACGGCCAATATCGTCAAGCGAATAGCTGAACTCTTGCCCCTCACCGAATAGCTGTTTAAAGCCACTAAAACAGCAGTCCATTGGATTTCTGCGTGCATCAATAATTTTGGCGTTAGGCAGTATCTTTTTAATTAAGCCTATGTGAATGAAGTTATTGGGCATTTTATCAATGAAAAATGCCGCGCCCTGTCGGTAAGCTTTAGTTTGCTCAATATAACGGGCACCAAGCTTTTCAAGGGTTGCACTGTCTAGTTCGCTAACGTTAAACGGATAAGGTGTTTTTTGATGACTTAATGAGGAAGCAATGCCTAATATATCGTGTAGCTCCATGGTGCCGTCTACGTGCGAATGTGACGCGAGGATTTGCTCTAATAATGTCGAACCAGCGCGGGGCAAGCCCACAATAAAAATAGGATCTGGCGCTTGGCAACCCTGTGTTTTTTTGAAATCGTCTTGACTAAAAGCCTGTTGCTGAGCATCTAATGCTCGCTCGGTTTTCCCAATATCGAATTGAAGCGTACTGCGTTTAAGCGCATTACCCTGCTGGTAATACGCGAAGGCCTTGTCATACTGAGCGTTATCTTCAAACCCTTTTCCGAGCGCAAAACAAATATGAATTTTATCGTCTAAGTTAATTGCATCATTGCTGACTTGCTCAGTCATTTGCTTAAGCATCTTGTCACTAAACTTATACGTCTTCGTATTCGCCAAGCTCCAATAGGCATCGCCATAGTCGCGAGCAAAATCTACCGCTTTTTCGTAAGCGTTAACCGCATCGGCAGTAACGCCTTTAGCTTTTAGTGCATGACCCAATGACACCCAAACTTTAGGTCTATCTGGCGTTTGTTCTAGTACGCCATGGTAAATATCTATCGCTTCATCTAATAGCCCCAGACCAACAAGCGCATGAGCAAGACTGATTTTAATAACAAAACTGTCTGGGCTTTTTGAGAGTCTTTGTCGCGCAACGTTTACGGCCTCTGGAAACTTACCCAACTTTGAAAGCACGTTTTGATAAGCTAGCGCCGCTCGCTCGTTGTCCGGATATAATTCCACACAACTTTCCAACAAAAATTCTGCATCACTGTACACCTTCAACTGCATACCAATCTCAGCCAACAACATCATAGCTTCAGGGTGATGCTTCTGTTTAGCCAAAAATTGGCGGCACACTTGCTCTGCCGCAGCGAACTGCTTTTCGTACATAAGGTCGTAGGCCCCCAGAATTGGCGGAGGAAGAGACTGCAAGTGCGCAATCTGATTTGATGCCATTTGTTCAGCGGTAGCGTCGCGATGATTTTGATAGATTAAGAGCAGCTTTTTCCAACTGCTTATAAGAGCGGGGTTAAAATGCGTTGCTTTAAAGAACGCGCTTGCTGCGTTTTGTTGGTCTCCCACAGCTTCATGACAGTAAGCAAGCTCTTGGTATCCCCTGCCGTAATCTGGGCGAAGAGATAGAAGAGTGTCGATAGCCTTAAAAGCATCGCTATGTTGGTTCGAGAGCCTGTAAGTGACAGCGGCCAAATAAAGTACTTCTGCTTCTTGCTGCTCATTTAGCGACACGGACAATAAATCTTGAATATACGATTTCGCAGGTGATAACTGACCGCGTTGAAGCGCTTGCTTAATAGCGCGAACTTGATGTTGAAAATCTTCTATTGTCATAGCCTTCGTTATAATTCTTGGTAGCGCAGATGATAATTGGCGAAAGCCAAAAGGGTAAATATTTAATACTACCGAATTTTTCTAAGATAAGTAATGAAAACGGCAGGCCTAGGCCTGCCGTTTAATGCACTGTGTACAATCTGCTTCTTCGTTTACAACAAACGACTATTAATAGTAATCGTAAGAGAAGCGAAGACCTATAGTACGAGGACGATTAGTCACAACTTTAGGCGTATACTGTTGAGTATCAATGTTCAAGATTGCTGATTTGTCGAAAACGTTGTCAACGAATGCTTCAACTTTCCAGTTTTGATACGTCATCCCCACAGATACATTACCAATCACGTAACTTTCCTGAATGTAGCGACCACCACGAATTGTTTCGCCATCTGCACCTGGATACGTTGCGCCTTTAAACTCGTCACCCTCATCTTTAATTTTCAGACCCGAGCCCGTGCCATAAATCAATCGAGTTGCATCTTCCATGGCATAGGCGTTCATCACCATGCCAGCAAGACGGTCGCCGGTGTAGGTAAGTGATGCATTAACATACCCTTCTTTACCGCCATCTAACTCAAAGAAATAACGTGCGCTAATGTTGCCTGAGAAATCAGCAGAGTACGGAAGCTCACTGCCTACGCCAGCCGCGATATCTTCTAGTTCAGGGTTAATACTAACCAGCTCAGTATCCAGTACGCTAAATGCTGCGTTAATAACTAGGTTATCTGTCGCTAACCAAGTAATGTCTGCATCAATCCCTTTAACTTCTGCATCACCAACATTATCGGTAAAGACTAAGAAACTAATATTTGCTGGGTCGAAACGCGACGTTTGCAAGTCACTGATTTCTGAATAGTAACCAGTAGCATTAACACGCAAAATACCGTCTAAGAAATCACCTTTCAGGCCAATTTCGTAGTTATCCAGCGTATCTGTTGTTGAGTAAACTGGAACACGGAAATCCGCAAAGGCCCCAGTGTCATTTGCCGCTGCGTCACCACCTAGTCTGTTAGTTACTGGTGGACGGAAGCCTTCTGAATAGTTCGCGAAAAGCAATACGTTTTCATTTACTTTCCAGTCAAGGCCAAATTTGAAGATGGTATCGTCAACAGTGAGTACACCGTCACCGTCTAGTAATCCAATTTCCAATGAACCATCTTGGATAGCATCTACAACACCTTGGCCGTCAAGACCCAAACCATCATAAACGGCGGGATCTAGCACGCCTTGACCATAGGCTTCTAATCGGCCTGTTACGTCGCGTGTTGATGTAGCGCCGCGATAAATATCGTCAATTTGATACCAGCGCGCACCAATGGTAGCAGTAAGCGTATCAGTAATTTCATAGCCTAGCTGACCAAATACTGCGATCTGCTCGATAGTATGCGTAACATCGTTTACAAAGCTAATTTCAGGAGAGAAAGGGCCACCATCGCTGTTAATTCCACGGTCACCCGCCAGCGCATTCCATGAACCCGCAAGGTTCTCAAAGATTTCAGGGCTTGCGATTTTAAACTGGCCTACTGAGCCTACCTCCTGTTCGTCATAAAACACACCCGCCGTTAGCTGCCATGGTGTATCCATCGTTGTGCTGAAACGTAGTTCGTGGGTTAAGCGAGTGCTAGTGGTGTCTTCTTTGTAGTATTTACTTGGATCGAGGCAGCGCGCGTCATCTGGATTATCTGGCGTTTCATAGTGCGTACACACATAGTACGCGGAAAATAAGCCGCCGTTGGTGTAGCCTGTGTAATCGGTAAGCGTGTCTATTTCACGATCGAGGTAACCACCGGTATACACCAAATCTAGTTTTTCCAAACGACCATTTAGGGTCCATGTGGTTAAGCCAAATTCGTCGGAGTTTTCATCGCTTTGAAAGCGAATTGCCGAGCTTTCGCCTTCCACTGTGGGGTCGTAGGCAAATACACCTTCAGTATCAAGTGTTTGTTGAGTGTGTTGAACCAGAACATCCCAATCTTCGTTGATAATGTAAGACAACCCGAATCGCGCCCCTGAGTAGACCGCGTCATTAAAGTTATCTTCAACATGTTCGCTGTTTCTTGGCGACACAACGGCGGCTTCACTGCGGGTAAAACCATTAATTTCACGACGTGCATCCATAGCAGCCGGATCGATGCCCTGTTTCTGCAATGCATTTCCAGAAATACGATCAATAACTACTGCACTTCCAATGTAACCACCATTTCCTGGCTCATTTTCAATGTTGTCAATCCAACCGCCCTGACTTTCATTGTAGGCAGCCACACGCAGCGCAAGGTTGTCAGTTGGAGTAACGTTGAAATACGCCTCCACCGTGTTACTCATATCTCCGCCTTTTGTGGTAGAGATACTGGTATCGAAGCCTGCAGCAAATCCAGAATGATCTGGCTTGTTTGTGATTAGGCGAACTGTACCTGCCTGAGAACTCGCACCAAATAACGTACCTTGCGGCCCAGGTAGAACCTCTACACGCTCAACGTCGGTAGCAAAAATATCTAAGTTTCGGCCAGCCATAGAAACAGGCATTTCATCAAGATAGAAAGCCACTGAGGGCTGAAGTGCTTGAACAGATGACAGGGTAATGCTTGATTGCGTGGTCGCCGCACCACGAATGTATATTTCGTTTTGCCCTGGACCTGTACCTTGGAATACCACATTCGGTAAAAACTCTACGTAGTCTTGGAAGTTATCAATACCGAGGTTTTCTAATGCTTTTCCATCTAACGCAGAGACTGCGACAGGGACATCTTGGATTGATTCACTTCTTTTCGTGGCGGTAACTTCTATGGTTTCAAGTTTAGCGGGCGCTTTAGTTTCTTGCGCAGCCAGAGAGGTGGATGCCAGTGCAGCGATGATTGCACAGCTAAGCTGAGTTTTTCGCATTTGTGTGTGTTTCCTTCAATTGTTTTTTATTCTTCGGACAGTGTTTACTTAAAACACATATCAAAAAGATCATATATTACGATACACAATCTATTAATTATTTCTACTCTAACGATTAATAATTAACCAAAAACACCTAAAACCTAGCAGAAAGTCTAATTTTTATCGTAAAAACAACTACAAAAAAAAGACTGCACTTTGACTCATTGACCAAATACATACAAATCAAATAATTTCATCTGATGTTTATAAAAAATGCTCCATGCGGTATATTTCTGCGTATAAACCGAAATTTATAAAAGGTGAAAGGAATTTACTGCGTGATTGAGAACGAAAATAAATCTCCACTCAACAAGCCGGTGTTTTTTACATCGTCAGCTTTAATCCTATGTTTACTTATCTTCGCTGCTGGTGCTCCTGAAACAGCAGACGCGCTTTTCCAAAAGCTTCAGAGCGCAATTGTGACCAACGGTAGTTGGTTTTATGTATTTACTGTCGCAGTAATTGTGGTGTTTGTTGTTTTCCTCGGCATGTCACGCTACGGCGAAATAAAGTTAGGTCCAGATCACGCAAGCCCCGAATTCAGCTTTGGGACTTGGCTTAGTATGTTGTTTGCAGCAGGAATGGGAATTGGGCTTATGTTCTTTGGCGTTGCCGAGCCCTTAATGCACTTTTTAGCGCCCCCCACTGCACAGGCTGAAAGCATTGACGCTGTTCGCGAAGCAATGAAAACCACATTTTTCCATTGGGGTGTTCATGCTTGGGCAATTTATGCGGTAGTGGCGCTGATTTTGGGCTATTTTGCGTACCGTCAAAACTTACCTCTTACACTGCGTTCTGCTTTATATCCGTTAATTGGTGACCGGATTTATGGCTGGCCTGGGCACGTGGTTGATATATTCGCGGTTACGTCAACGGTGTTTGGTGTATCGACGTCGCTAGGCTTGGGTGCTTCGCAAGTAAATGCGGGTTTTAACTATTTATTTGGTCTACCGTCAAATACTGGTGTGCAAATAGCTATAATGGCAGGCGTTGTTGGTTTAGCCGTAATTTCTGTAACTACTGGCCTGGAAAAAGGCATACGTCGTCTGTCAGAAACCAATATGGTTTTAGCCTTACTGCTGCTTTTAATTGTTCTTTTTTTAGGCCCAACCGTATTTTTACTACAAGCGTTCATGCAGAACACTGGAGCTTATCTGTCTGATTTGGTGCGCAACACATTTAACCTGTTCGCCTATGAGAAAACAGACTGGATTGGCGGCTGGACTATCTTCTACTGGGGTTGGTGGTTAGCATGGGCACCGTTTGTTGGCCTGTTTATCGCGCGTATCTCTTACGGTAGAACCATTCGTGAATTTGTAATGGGCGTACTGCTTATACCATCAGCATTTACACTATTTTGGATGACCGTATTCGGCAACGCTGCTATTGATCAGGTGTTAGTACAAGGTAAAGACGTACTCGCACAAATGGTAAATGAAGATAGCTCAGTGGCACTGTTTGTATTTTTAGAACAGTTCCCTTTCGCTTCAGTACTAAGCCTTATAGCAGTATTGATGGTCATTGTGTTCTTTGTAACCTCATGTGATTCGGGTGCCATGGTTGTCGATATGCTGTGTTCACACGGTGAAAACAATACGCCGTTGTGGCAACGAGTATACTGGGCTGTTGGCGTTGGTGTGGTGAGTTCAGTGCTGCTTTACGCTGGTGGTCTTGGCGCGCTGCAAACTATGACGATTGCTGCCGCACTGCCATTTGCTATTGTGCTGCTTATCGCCATAGCGGGACTATTGAAAGCCCTTCGTATTGAAGCGTACAAACGTGAAAGTTTACAAGTACTAACGGGTACACCGCAGCATAATGACTCTGATAAAAACTGGAAAGAGCGCCTTGAAAATATTGTGACCTTTCCAGATGAAACTGCCGTTCGTCGTTATATCAACAAAGTGGTGAAGCCTGCGCTAATAGAAGTAAGCGAGGAGTTTAAAGCACAGCAATTTGAAATTAAAATTGAAGATACCGACGAAGCACTCATATTAACCGTTGATATGGGCAATGACCCTGAGTTTATTTATGCTGTGCACCCTGTATCGACAGAACAGCCTGAATTTGGTCCAAGTGACACTCCAGTACTGGACGAAAACAAAAAGGCCACGTACTATCGCGCCGAAGTGCACCTTAGTGAAGGTGGTCAGAACTATGATATTATGGGCTGGTCGAAGATCTCGGTCATTAATGACGTCATCGATCACTATCATAAGCACCAACATTTTATTCATTTGCTTAAGTAACCGTTGGGTTACGCATTTGTTGGAAGTAACATGCGAAAAGAAGAAGAACTATTAGTGGCACTACGGCGCGTAATACGCGCTGTAGACCTACGCAGCAAGCAGCTAAGTAAACACGTGGGTTTAACAGGCCCACAGTTATTGGTGATGCAAAATATTGAAGAGCGCCCGGGTATAATGGTGCGCGAAATTGCAGAGAATATTAACTTAAGCCCTGCAACCATCACGAATATTCTAGATAGACTAGAATCACGAGACTTAGCTACGCGCATAAGAAGTACGCAAGATAAACGAAAAGTGGGCGTATTCTTAACCGAACGCGGTAAAGAGGCAGTGGTTGACGCACCTCGCCCTCTTCAAGAACACTTTGTCGAGCGTTTTTCACAGCTTAAAGAGTGGGAGCAAAGCCAAATGGTCGCTACCGTTCAGCGAATTGCTAGCATGATGGATGCTGAAGATATTGATGCCTCCCCTTTCCTGGAGTTAGGCAGTATTTCAGAAAAAAGCTAATAGCCTTTGTCTTTAAAAAAAATGGCCTTCACTTGAAGGCCATTTTTGTATCTATCTTTGGCGCTGGCGTAGAAGCGCTCAGCTGACTGCTATGACTTCGCCTTAAGTGGATTTACCTTTCCACCTGTGATTTTGTCAGCGCGCCCTTCCTCTTTCGCTTTCTCAGCACGGCGCTTGCGGATTTCTTTAGGGTCAGCAATAAGCGGGCGGTAAATTTCAATACGGTCGCCATCGGTAAGCGTGTCGCGAAGCTTAACCACGCGGCTCCAAATACCCACTTTTGTTGCTTTCAAATTAATCTCGGGAAACTGCTCAAGCACGTTAGACGCGTTTATCCCTTCTTCTACCGTCGCATTTTCATGAATAGCAACATCAATGATAGTTTGCTTGGTGGGTAACGCGTAGGCAACCTCAATATTGATGAGCTTCTTACTCATGCGTACACGCTCCGCGCTCGGTCTGTAAACGCTGCAACCATACTGCTGGCTAAACTGTTAAACACTTTACCAAAAGCCATTTCAGCTAGCTTATTGCTGAATTCAAACTCTAGGTTTAATTCAATTTTACAGGCTTCTTCTGATAACGCTGAAAATGTCCAGCCACCGGTAAGCGAGCGAAACGGACCGTCGACCAGTTGCATTTGAATACTTTTACCTGGCTCTAACACGTTGTGCGTTGTAAACCATTGCTTGATACCTGCTTTTGCCACTAACAATGACGCTTTCATGCTTTGCGCTGAAGTGTCGAGGATTTTGCTATCGGTACAGCCTGGCAAAAACTCTGGGTAGGAAGCTACATCGTTGACTAAGTTAAACATGGCTTCTGCGCTATGAGCTACCAGCGCGCTTCTATGAATACTTGGCATTGATTCCACTACAATTAAAACTCTTGGCCGCATTGTATCACAGAAAATTTGGTTCGCTCGTATTCGGTTTTGAACCAAATGCCCCAATATAAGATAACAATGACAACTAAAGACATTCCTTTGAACAATCAGTATAATAGCCAGCATGAAAAAGAATAAAGCCAACAAAAACACCACAGGAAATATCGCGCAGAATAAAAAAGCGCGTCACGACTATTTCCTAGAAGACAAGTTCGAAGCCGGACTTGAGCTTCAAGGGTGGGAAATTAAAAGTATTCGTGCCGGTAAAGTGAACATTACCGATGCGTACATTATTATCCAGAATGCCGAAGCGTATTTGGTAGGGTGTAGAATTAGTCCGCTGAATCAAGCCTCTACCCACGTTATCGCTGCTCCAGAGCGTGCTCGCAAATTGTTGCTGAACAAACGAGAAATTGACCGCTTAATGGGTGCGCGAGACCGCCAAGGTTATTCAATCGTTGCCACGTCTATGTATTGGAAAAAGTGTTGGGTGAAACTAGAAATTCACCTAGCAAAAGGTAAGCACGCCCATGACAAGCGTGACACCATTAAAGACAAAGATTGGCAACGTCAAAAAGAAAGAATGATGAAACACAGCGTTTAACGCTGTGTTTTTATTTGGGCTGCCAAAAAAGAAGTGTAGTAGGTTTAACCTACGTCTCGTTTCGTCATTTTCTTGCGATGTAGCATATCAAGAATCAGACTCCACAGCGGTGACGGGCTTCTTAAGGTGGTTAGGTTATTCCCAAGGCGTCTAAGTTGTCTTCGCACCATGGCCATATTCGCAAGGCTTGCAAGCGATTTATCTTTCCAAGAGCAGTGTGGAATTATGCCCGAATACGCCCATTCTTGTTGCCACTTTTTAGCTAAGTCGGGCGTAATAGCAAGGGCGCTGGCTAATCCAACAAGGGCACAGCCCTGCTCAATTACTTCCTCTGCTACCTCGGCCCTTTTTATACCGCCAGTTGTCATAAGCGGAATATCAGTTTTACTCACCAGTGCCTGCGCAAATTCCAAAAAGTACGCTTCTCTGGCCAGCGTGGTGTCGTCACGAGTTTGCCCTTGCATGGCAGGCGCTTCATAACTGCCGCCAGACAGTTCTACAACATCAACACCCAAGGCTTCCAAGCGATTTACCACCTCACAGGCATCATCAAAAGAAAAACCATTTTTCTGAAAATCTGCAGAGTTAAGCTTTACCATAACAATAAAGTCTTTAGCGCAAACCGCTCGAACCTGACTGACTATGTTTATCAGCAAGCGGGCGCGATTAATAATAGAACCTCCCCACTCGTCTTGACGCTGATTAGTAAGCGGAGACAAAAACTGCGTAAGCAAGTAACCGTGAGCGGCGTGAATTTCAACGCCATCAAACCCGGCTTTTTCAGCTTGCTTAGCAGTTTGAACGAAACGTTTGCATACATCGTGAATGTCTTGGCAGGTCATTTCTCGTGGTTGTGCAAACAGCTTGGAGTGTTTACCCATATCAAGCGGTACAGCAGAAGGCGCAATTGCTTTGCCTTTCATCGCTTTAAATACCTGCCGACCGGGGTGATTAATCTGCATTATGGCTAAAGCGCCATTAGACTTAATGATTTTTGCCCATTTTTGAAACGGTGCGATGTCGGTATCTTTTTCTAGTGCAACGCCACCTGGCCCTGTCATGGCGCCTTTATCGACCATAACGTTGCCTGTGATCACCATGCCTAAATTGCCGTGGGCCCAATATCGATAGAGTGAGTACAAAGACTCTCCGGGAATATTTCCCATACTCGACATATTTTCTTCCATAGCAGCTTTAACAAGACGGTTTCGCGCTGTTACGCCACATGGCAAGGTATACGGAGAATACAATATGGAATCTGAAGACATTTACACTACAAGCCTTTTAATTATGCTCACGTACTTTAATGGTTCTTGCTACTAATTGCATCATTACATCAGCACTATTTCCTTAAAAATTCGCTAAAGTAATCAAATAAAAAGCGCTATTTTAGTTTATAAATTGCGTTTCTTGCACAGCCCTTGTGCGCTCGGCACTTGAATTTTACTCAAGCATCCACACATCTATGGTAGTTCAATAATACTCAATGTTTGTGTGTTGCTGTTTAAGCAAAGCTTCAACTGAAAGCCACACAGCTAAGCTTTTGAAAAACTAGATGTTATTTTTGGTTGATTTATAGACAAACCCTTAAAATTTATAGTAATTTTCAAAAGAATGTATTTCACCATGTAACAATTGTGCTATTATTGAACATCACACTCGGGGCTGATTAGGATTCGACAGGATCTAGGAAGCCGGAGGTGCATGCAGAGGAGCGGTTTGCCTCTTAAAAAGCCGCATTTAAATAGTCGCAAACGACGAAACATACGCACTAGCCGCTTAATAACCGGCATAGGCCCTTCCACCCTAGTCTTTTCCTGCTAGCGGGGATTCGGAAGGTCATCCAAGTAGGATAGCGAGGGAACCTTGTCTAAGGGTGAACCGCGAAACAGTATTAGGCCAGCTGCAAGGAAATCCTGTTTGTCGGAGTTCCAAGCAGTTAAATAAATGACAAACTAAGCATGTAGTACCAAAGGTAGACATTTTCTGGACGCGGGTTCAAATCCCGCCAGCTCCACCACATTAAACCCACTACAGCCCCACTACAACGCGGGCTGTAGCGGAATCCCCCACTAACAACCCACTAGCAATCAACAACAAAGTACACTTGTTCTGCACGCACTGTGTTTAAAGGGTTACAGGCTTTTTTTGAAGTTGTGGGTTTTATTCAAATTGAGATGTAAATACACAAATACTACACGTAGATTTTTTCGATTTTTCGCTTGGGCTAGCGATGGTACTTTTACTCTACGTGTAGTTTTTGTGTGGATAATTAGTGCTGTACAAGATTAGCGGATTTACCCTATTAGAAGCTAAAACAACCCTTCATGAGCTGAACAATCGAAATCCGCTTAATACAAGAAGTAGACCTTCAACGCCCGCATTTACCGCTGATTTGCGCGCTGCGGAAAACCAATTCGACAACATTCACTTGTTACATTTCTGCCAACATAATTTCGGGAAAGATCTCCTGTTGCTCGTCAGAACCTATTCGATGGTAAGTGAGACTCTCACCGTCTGCTCCGATCTTAGTTACCAGTTTTACTTGAAACAGGTAGTCATCTTTTTCTCGAACAACACTAGCAATTTGAGAACCAACTAACTTAAGTTTGGATCTTTTATCTTTACGGAAGCACACATTGAAATGACCTTTTTTTGCAACAGACGGGTAACACCAAGCATCTTGAAAATCAGGAGGTAAATCAAAGTAGTCCTTAGTTATCGATTCGGAAATCCTATAAAGGTACTCTGTACCCACACCAACATCTCTAATGAACTCATGTTTCAAAAAGTCTTGAATCATCTTAGATTTGAGCACTTCCTCTGCATTTAGCCCTTCAATATTTGGAAGTGCTCCAATCATGGTTACATTAATTTTCGCTAGCGATTCGTAAACAATAAGAGAAAACAACTCTCCATCTGGAATCTTCATTTCCTCTACTGCAACAAAAGGCGAAATAGGCGCTGTATACAATAAAGATTCATTGTCTCGATTTAGCCTTCCTGCTTTCACTATATGTTCTGGAGGCTCCCAACAATCAGACACCTTAGACATAGTTTGGAGAGAGATTTTTCGATCATTCTCAGGTAATGCTCGAACTCGGTAAAACCTTGTACCAGCTGGGTAACTTGCATTCATCGGCATTAATACCGAAATGTTGCCATGCGGAGTGCTAAAAGTAATCACATCAGCTATAGCTTTTTGGATTTCCTGATATGACATTCGCTTGAAGTCTAAATCACGAAATTTATCAATCTTGTCGTGTAAATGTGTCGCATTAACATGCTTTAGAAAATCCATAAAGGTGACCACTAATCCCTCTCAAAAAATGTAACGCCCAACGCATGGACAAATAACACGAAGGCTAAACTGGCAGCGAAGCCACTGAGCCTACGTGTTATTGTTCCAGTGAGCTTGCGAACGACTACAGTTATTTATTAGCTCTCTTTCCTACCGGACTATACAAATCAAGTAGCTTTTGTGAGATGTCAGATGTTGTCTTGTCTTTTAAGTCAGCGGAAGTGCCCGACATAGTATCAAGTATTTGAACAGACATTCCTACAGCATTTATACGCTCAATAATGCCCATATAATCCTGCGCTTGGGTCATTGTAGATTTGAATACAATCAAAAATGTTGCGCCAATAACGTTGACTATAATGCCGCTAGAAGCCGCTATTATAGAAGCACCTAATTCACTAGGGTTTTGAAAAGCCTTATAAATACCAAATGAAATTAAGGCAAAGCCAAACAACATCACAATTGTAGTTAACCAAAAAATAGAACGAACTTGGCTGAGGTTTCTATTTATGTAACTTTCAAGTTTAGTTTGAGCCAGCTCCCAAGCAGCTTGGGTCTGTTTGGGGTTTTCTCTAAGCCGTTCTTCGACCTCATGGATTTTCTTCTCGGCCTGGGTTCTTTGCAAAGCGTTTTGATATGCGAGAACGCCCAGAGTAAGTATGGCTGAAATAGCACCTAGTGCCCCTGCTAAGATTTCAAACATTTGCTTTTCTGGATCAAATATTTTCCCAGCTGTTAGAACAGCAATTGCAACCCCAACAAGGATTATTGCCCCGCCAATAACTCTTCGTAGAGCTTTTCCACCGCGCAGCCAACTCTCGGCAAGTGATGTAGCTATGGATAAAGATTCTTGAATCATGTCTTTTTTCTTCGTTGATAGCTAACGTCGCGCTCTGCGACAAATTTGGAGCGCAGCGGAAAATTTGTCCGACAGCAGCGCTTTGTTGGCACTAGCCTTCAGATTCATGTACAAGTTCTGCCCTTTTATCAAACTTTGGATAGACATCATTCAGTAAGTCTAAAACTTTATTGAATAGCAAAATAAGATCACTTTCTGCTCCATCCTCATATCTTGGCGAGGGCCTAGGAACTCGATGAAGACGATGAAGCGGGTTGTAACAGGTGGTAAAAACCACATCCCTTACAGCGCACCATTGACCATGTGCATATGAGGAAGGCCAAGAATAGTAGGCGTCATATACATCCTTGCAATCAGATACTTGAGACATTTTTCGTAGATCTGTTTTTGCCCAATTACCTAAGTCGATATTTTGGAAGTCCATATAGATGTCTTCATTTGCAAGCGCTTCAACATTTTCTCTTTTTATGTAACCTGGTTTATCTTCTAGGATCTCATCTAGCTTTAAAAATGTAAGTTTTGCTTGTCCTGAGCCATAACTTCTATAGATATCCCATAGCTTTTCATCTCCAACACTTATTAGGTACTTAAAAGTGATATATATTTCAGCCAGCATTCTTATAGCCAGCTTTGCAGTAAGAAACTTCCCCGATGACGCCAATCCTTCTTGCGTTAAGATAAGAGCGTAAAAACAAAACCCAAAAGATGCATCACGCTTAGCTTGAACATGAGTAAATTTATCTGTTGCCACAAAGTGATCCGATAATTCACCCCAAATATCTCGAACAGAAGTGACTGTTTTAACTAAGTCAAAATCAATACTACTTCTTTCAGGTTCTGGGACAAAACACGTAGTTTTATCTTTACATTCTTCCCAGAAGTTTTCTGACCAGACCTTTTTTCCTTTAGAATAGTCATCATTCATCATACCTCCACCAAACTGCATCTCGATAGCACGAATAGATGGCCTAACCCTTCGTTGATCTTCGTAATTCGGGTACTCTGTAAATTCTCTAAATTGATCTTCCGTTTGAAGATGAAACTTTCCAGAATTAACAATAGGTATCATGTAAGCCCAGCGACAGTCAGTAGATTCTTGGGATTGGTGATCTAAGAGCATTGCTGCTGCATTTGCTAAATCCGTCCAAAGCTCATCTTCATCTTCCGAGATCTCTCCAAGATGTTCTTTCCATTTATCGAGCAAAGGCAGGTCTTTAAATAACATAAGAGGCTTTAAAGCTTTAAAAGATTTCTCTTCCATGAAGAGCACTTCAAGAAATTTATCTTGTAAGTCAGCATCTAGAGTAGACAAACCGTATATCCCTACGCGTGGTAAATTGCATTCTCTGTCTTCTATCTCACGGAATAGATTGCCAACGTGAAAGCCGATTCGTCTGAAAACTTCAATTGATGGCTCTCTACCCATCCCATTAATCAGTAATCCAGCCCAAATCATGCAGGGTAACCTGTCGTTCATCCATGACTTGTAGCTTGCGTTTGGGATTTGATTGAAAGGTGCAATTAGCTTAGTCCCTTCCTTTTTATGAGAACCAATTTTCCCTTTATTTTTATTCTTTCTTATTTGTTGTTTCTTTGCTCTTTTTTGAGTCATCAAGCGAAGTCCTGTTCTGTGACTAGAGTGCTGACAGCTTATTACTAAGACTTCTTAGTAACACCCGTTTCCAGTTGAAAACTATATCTTGTGTTTTCAAGGAAATGAAAGTAATAATCCACCTCGATAGGAGGTGGCTTTGCTTTTGGGCACCCTATAGGGGTGCCTTTCTGTTTTATTTGAGTTCGAGAAGGTGTTGGCGTTCCTCATCCTCTTTTGATTGCTTATCTTGATACTTTACATATCTTCTTATTATTTCTTCATTGGCTCCTACTGGATTAACGAAGTAACCTCTCTGCCAGAAATGATGCCCAAAGCTTCTTCTTTCTGAGATAGGGGAACTTGTTGAAAAGCCTTATCGCCGTTCGTCCTTTTAACGTTCTTATTAACTCTGAAACACTTAGACTTGGCGGCGTTCTCACCACCAGATGAACATGGTCTATTTAAACATTCAATTCAGCCACGGTGCACTTCTTCATAATGCAAAGATGCTACGGTAAAGCTCTTTACTTGTATCTGTAATTCGGTGTCCACACAATTTGATGCTTACATCGATAGAATACGTGTGATACGGATTCATATCTGCTCATGTCGTTTACTCCAATTTATTTGCTTGTAACAAACAAATTGGAGTCTCTAACATGGGCTCTCTACGGGCATAGCGCCGAGTCGCCGATCACCATAAGAGGTGGTTTAATACTGGCAATGAAATGTCCGTTCCACGTACATTCATGCCTTTTGACAAATTCTGCATGAAGCTCAGATTCTGGAACAGCTAACATAATTTTAAAAGTATTATCGTGTTTATAAGCTAAAACATCTAGAGTGGGTTCAGAAGAGGCTTTTGCCCCAAAAGACTACCATTTCGAGCATTTACTTCAGCCGTGTAGGCCTCAGAACTACTATCTACCAAGATATACTGGTAGTCTAAGTGTTCATGAATGTAGCGCTTTGTCATTGTATCTAGCTTTAGTTCACCGCTAGCAAATTTAGGCAGGTCGTCAGCTCGTAGTGAAGGGATAACGAGCCTGTTTGCAACGTAAACGCAAAACTGGTCTCCACTCAACCGACCCGACGCATGGCTATTAAGTCTTGTTATCAGCCCAAACTTTCTGTCAGATTTGTGATTTTCAATTTGACGACCTGACATGCCGCAATAAAGAAGTTCGTCACTCTTCCATATTGCATAAATCCCAGCAGATATCTTGGGTATATCAGAGTTAGGCCAATCAGAAAATTTATAACGTTTTGAAAATTCCATTTTTTCTTATTAGACAGGCTTTTAACGCTTTCAAAGCGTTTGCATAGTATTGTTTGTTTATCTTAACAATGTCGCGCTAAAACTAAAGTATCTTATTTATAGATGTTTCAAATCAGAAAGCCAAAAGCCACTGTCTAAATTAGTCAGTGGCTTTTGGCTTTCTGAATGCTTCTAATACTCAACTATCAGCTTAGAGCTTCCTGTCGTCTACATTGCTTTGCATATGCTTCAATATAGTTACCGTAATGTTCAAACAGCTGCTGGGGACTTTTGTGCCCCATCAGCTTCGAAATTTTCCAAATATTTTCACCCTGCGATATTAGCCTCGTGGCAAAGGTGTGACGAAGTTGATATGGATAACGGTATCGTACCCCTGCCCTTTCTATAATTTTTGACCATCTGTGTTTTCTAAATGAATCAGCATTCCATCTCCTTCCTTGATCATTAACAAATACGTACTCCTCATCATGTTTATCCATTTCTAGCTCCAACATGTCTGCTAGCTCCTGAGAGATAGGTATTGTTCTTTTTCCGGCTTTCGTTTTTGTCCTTTTCGTCGTACCGTGAACAACAGCATCGTAAATAGAAACCTCTAGACTTATGAGGCAAACATCCGTTTTTTTGAGTGCAATCCATTCACTTGATCTCAAACCTGTTTCGCTTAACAGAGTAACAATTGCTTTTTCAGTTCCACAGGTCTCATTTATGATTTTAGTCATTTCGTTAGGAGTAAACGGAAGAACGTCTAGATGTTTTTGCCTATTGTCGTGTTTTGTTTCAATATCAATATGATCTTTCAACTTAAAGCCGATAAGTGGATTTAGCTTAATCACCTTATCGGTAATCGCTTCATCTAATGCAGATCGCAATACGGAAAGTCGATTACCTAACGTTTTTGAAGAGACGGTAGCGTTATTAACATAGTTAACAATATTAATTCGCTCCAGTTCTGCTACGGGTATGTTCCACAATGCCTTAAGACCTTTCAAATCTTTTTTATAACCAACGATTGTAGCTATGGATAATTTACGCACCTTTGCTTTATCAATATACCTGTCTAGATAAGTTTTGACCGTAATTCCCTTCGTAGCCCCACCGAACAACGCTAACTTTTTAGATTTAGGGAAAAAATCGGCGTAGAAAAAGGTTTCTTTAGCAATTTGATGCTTGATGTTTCCCAATTTATTAGCTGCCGAATTGAGGCCTGCCTGAGTAATTGGATAGCCAACAGGCTCACGACACTGAATGCCTTTGTAGGTAAACGCCAGTTGGATACCCGTTGCACGCTCGTGCTTATCATAACGAATTGACACACCGCGCACTGTTTTCAGTTTCTCAGCATTTTTCTTTAACAACATATTCAATTTTTCCTATTTAAGAATTAGAACCGCTATTACGCGCCCAGTCACTTATCGCCACAAGATCTACCCAGCGTTCGCGAACATTTGCTGGAGTAAAATAATGACTACCCTTCACCCAATAACCACGCTCTATACGGCGCTCAACTGCCTTAATCGACTCTCCAGAAATAACGCAATACTGGCTCAGCGGAACGGTTGTTAACACTGTCTCAATCCTCTTAAATTTTTCAAAACACTTCACGACAGAAATTTTGTACAGCCGCAAAAGCTTGCATTGATAACTTGCCCCCCCATATTCGAGTAATGAGAGACAAGCTGTTTCACCGAAGGCTAGTCGCCATCCGATGAAGCTATTTTTACAAGTTAATCATTCTCAAGCGAAATTTACGGGAGAATGGAAATTGAGGTTATAAATGCCACCAAGTAAAAAGCCATGTAAACGCTGTGGCTCGTGGGAGCGTACTTCTAAGGGTGCGTGTGTTCCTTGTAACAAAGAAAAGCAGGAACTACGAAATCGTAAAGACGCCACTGGACAAAGCGAAATAAACGATGCAAATAAAATATCGAGACAAGAAGCCATTAATAATGGGCAGAATGTATATACTACGGTTGATTTTTGTTACGCATGTAATACCAACCTTCGATACGTAAAGGGCCATAAGTGCTTTGAATGTAATTATCTTGGCGCACCAGACAACCCTGACGACAAACCCCGTCCATTGATATCAAAAGGTCAAACCTCGAAGCGATAAACAATCGACTGAAAGCACTGAGTAATTTCAGTGCTTTTTTTCTAAGATTGACAGTCTTGATTTCAACAGTGTTTTGCAACTTGCGGCCTCTAGCGTATAAGCTATAACCTCCGCCAAGCAATCTGATTTGGCTATATCCAATCATCGCTCAAACCACAAATATCATCAGAAATAGAAAAGGTATCATCAAGGGTATTTAAAGCTTCAAATATACAGGTCGGTTCTATAACTACATCAAACGGTTCAATACAGTCGTCAATAGTAGCTATCACAACTTCATCATGATGATTGAGTGGCCCATCACCGATGATATAGCCACCAATATCCACGCCACTATTTTTTATAAGGGGTAAGCCAGAGCTTGGGTTTATATGGGGAGCGCATATTTCTTCATCGCATGGTTCAGCTGATTCTACTGATGTGCCGCAGTGGTCGAAAAGTTGGTGGCTAAGTAATGTCATGTTAATTCCATAAATATTGATTTAGTGACTAGAAATTTAATGAAATTTATGGCATTTTCAATTTCATTGACTGCATAGTCAGCAACAATGTAATTGCCTCCAGAGCGGCATCAAGTTCATATAAAAACTTTGAGTTTTCCCGAGATATTGGGCGCTAATTCCTTTTTCCCCGATAAATTTCCTTCTTAAGATCCTTATTACTTCTGAGGTCAATTCAGAAAATAAGGAAGGTAAAATATGAAAGGTAGTCGCCGTGCGCTCTACTCAGCGTTGTTTTGAGTGACGGAATGGGGAATGATGCTAGGAGATGTTTTGTTTGCCGTATGGCTTATACAACTTGTCACACAGTTTGAAGTCCACAAGTCTTATCCATTCGTGGGATTGAAAGGCTGGGCTATTATTTTTTTGCTTTATGTTACAGCGTTAATTTGCGAAGTTTTGCGAAAAGAACTCTCTATTCAGAATGATGATTAGAGCACCCCAGGGTGCTCTATTTTTTCTAATAGATATTTCTGTTTACACAAATAGCTGGAGTTTAAAGCTTTAAGATCGAATCATTTGCCTGAGTAATTGTGTGAAAATGAAGCACAAAAGCTCGGCGATTGCGGTAGGTTCAATATCTAAATGAAAGCCTTTACATCTTAAGCAACTATCCTTTTTATTGTTATAAGTGCACACGCACGTATTTCGAGCGCGCGAAACTCGCAACATCTAGCTTGGTAACAAGTCAAAAGCCAAGTGTTCCGTCTTTTCTGATCTCCCTCAGTTCTGGCGTGTTCTCAGTATAAGCATCAATTAGAACTTCCTTTGAAGAAACTGTGGTCTTCTTATTTTGTAAGTCGAATTTGACTTCCAAGGGGAATTCTTCAAAGTCGAAAAATAGATTGCAATAAGTCGCGAAATCTTCCAAATCATTGCTATAACAATCTTCTAGTTCGGCACACAGACCTTGTAACTCTATTGATTTTGTTGATAGAAATAAATAATCACTATTTGGTTCAACCATTTTTCCTATACATGAGGCGTATTCACCATTGTAGTCATCATATTCGCTGTAACATTCAAACCAATTACACTCATAGTAGATTTTGAGTGTCTTTATTTTGCTGTCGATTCGTAAATTGAACCGAAGAGCTTCAACATCAACAAATGTGTGGTTAACAGGGTCATAAGCTCCCCCTTCGATTTGGATACTGAGTAACTCAGAACGATAGAGTTCCTTGAAAAAAGAAAAATCCTGTGGGATATGCATTAAGAAGTCCAACTTTCACTCAAAACTTCGGCCTGCTTAAGGCATAGTTCTATTGCCTCGTCAGAGCGATCTGGTGGGTATTTCCATCTGCGTAATGCTCTACGTACTAAGTTTCGTAACCTTGCTCGAACACTGTCTCGTTTTTGCCAATCTACAGTGGTGGATTTTCGAAGCTTTTCGGTAATATCTTTAGCAAGGCTACGTAAGTTATTGTCACCAAGCTCTCTAACCGCACTTTCATTTTGAATTAGTGCTCGATAAAAAGCGATCTCGTCATTATTCATACCGAGTTCTTCAGCTTGCTTAAGATCATCCTCCATATCTTTTGCCATTTGGATTAGCTCTTCTATCACTTGCGCAGTTTCTATAGCGCGATTGTGATACTTTCGAAGCGTTTCCATAATTCGCTCTGAATAAGCCTTTTCTGAAACTACATCATTTTTCATTTTGGCTTTAACGTCGTCCTTGAGCAGTTTTTCTAATAGCTCAACCGCAAGATGGCGCTGCTTCATGTTTCTTACGTCATCTAGAAACTCTTCAGATAACAGCCCTACATTAGGCTTGTCTAACCCCACAGATTCAAATACATCGACAACTCCGCCAGCAACAATGGCATTATCAATAATTTGCTTAAGAGCAGAATTCTTATCTTCATCAGACTTTTTCTTCCCGCCGCTATGCTTGGCGAAAGCCGATTTTATTGCACTGAAAAAGGCTATTTCTTTTTTGTACTCTGCGGTTTCATCCAATGTACTACATAATGAAAATGCTTTAGAAAGTGGAAGCATTGCATCGAGGAAGCGTTTTTTTCCGTCAAGTTGACCATTATTAGGGTTAGGCAAACCCAAAATATGATTCATTGCACCAGGTAAAAGCTTAAGTGCATTGCTTTCGTAATCTGAGTAATCATACCCAACCATCAACGCTCGAATGATCTCAAGCTTTTCAAGCATAATTGCAAATGCTTCATGATTATCGTGTGTTGGTTTCCCCCTGCCCTGGGAATCTGCATATGTTTTCAATGCATTTTTCAGTTCGTTAGCAATACCGATATAGTCAACAATAAGTCCGCCTGGCTTATCTTTAAACACTCGGTTTACACGGGCAATGGCCTGCATGAGGTTATGGCCTTTCATTGGTTTGTCTACATACATCGTATGACAAATAGGCGCATCAAATCCAGTTAGCCACATGTCTCGAACAATCACTATTTGTAAGGGGTCGTTAATGTCTTTATAACGTTTCTCAAAAGACTTTTTGATGTCCTTGTTGTGAATATGCGCCTGCAATAAGGGTTTATCAGATGCAGACCCCGTCATGATAACCTTAACGGCACCTTTATTAGGGTCGTCATCATGCCAATCAGGGCGAAGGGCAACCAATGCATTGTACATATGAACGCAGATTTCACGGCTCATACACACAATCATAGCCTTGCCAGGAAATGTAGATATACGCGTTTCGAAGTGATTTACTAAATCTTCGGCAACTTCAGCCATTCGTGGTTCAGCGCCTACCAACTTCTCAAGCGCCGCCCACTTCGATTTAGCTTTTTCTTTTTGTGAAGCATCTTCTTCATCTTCGAACACTTCATCAACGTCTGCATTTAACTTTTCGATATCATCCTGCCTAATATCGAGTTTTGCTAAGCGTGATTCGTAGTAGATAGGCACTGTGGCACCATCTTCTACTGCATCTTGAATATCGTAGATAGAAACATAATCGCCGAAGACAGCACGGGTATCTTTATCTTCTGACGATATTGGTGTTCCCGTAAAACCGATAAAAGAAGCATTGGGCAACGCATCGCGCAAATATTTTGAATAGCCATAAACATATTTACTATCAATTACGTTGCCGTCTTTATCTTTAATTTCTACGTAACGCGCTTTATCGCCATATTGACTGCGGTGTGCTTCGTCACTAACGACAACGATATTACTACGGCTACTCAATATTGGGTGCTCTGCTTCACTCGCTAGCAACGCAAATTTTTGGATAGTGGTGAATACAATACCACCAGACTGTTTTGAAGTAAGAATTTCGCGTAAAGAGTCACGATCTTCAGCTTGAACAGGTGTCTGTTTAAGCGTTTCTGATGCCATTGAAAAGGTATTGAATAATTGCCCGTCTAAATCATTTCTATCGGTAACTACCACAATAGTCGGGTTATTCATTTTTGGCTGAGCCATTAGTTTGCCTGCGTAGCAAACCATAGAAATTGACTTACCAGAGCCTTGTGTGTGCCACACTACTCCGGCCTTACCTGAACCTGGCTTTACTTTTTTGTGATAATTGGCGCGTGGCTCGCTGAATTCGTCTATATCTTCTTCTTTACGACTAGCCACTACAGTAGCTTCTACTGCTGCTCGCACTGCGTGGAATTGGTGGTATGCAGCAATCTTCTTAATTAACTCGCCACCGCTTTCCTCAAAAAGCACAAAGTGACGAATGTAATCTAAGAAAAGCTCTGGTTCAAAGAAGCCTCTTATAACCGTTTCAAGCTGGTATTCATAAGGTCTTTTGTCATCTTCATCTTTTACTGTACGCCATGGTAAAAAGCGTTCTTTATTAGCCGTTAATGATCCAACTTTCGCGGCAAAGCCATCGCTTATTACTAAAGCTTCGTTGTACGTAAATAGGTCGGGTATTTGCTCTTTGTAAGTAAGAAGCTGATTAAAAGCGCTATCGATAGTAGCATTTTCCGTTGCGGGGTTTTTAAGCTCAATTACTGCCAACGGTATACCATTGATAAACACCAACACATCGGGCCGACGATTGCCCTTTGCACCTGTAATGGTGAACTGATTAACAATAAGAAATTGATTTTTATCTACTGAAGAGAAGTCGATTAATCTTGCGTAATCAACTTTATCTTCACCATCTTCCTTATACTCTACTTTCACCCCTTCAAGAAGGTATTGATGAAACTGCTTGTTGTTTTTAGTGAGTATTGGCGTGTCAGGCTGACTTACTGCGCTTACTGCCAAGTGAAGCGCGTCTTCGGGTAGTAGAGGGTTTATTTTTTTGAGTTGTGAGAAAAGTCGCTCAACGAGCAATATTTGCTGATAGTCTGCTCGCTCTGGAGACGCCCCATCTGGGGCTATGTCATAACCGTTTGCATACTGATAGCCAGTTTCTTTGAACCAGTCGATACAAAGCTTCTCTAATTGGTCTTCTGTAATCATTCTTCTTCCCTAAAGCAATCAAGCTTATTCGGCTGGTTCCGGTTGTGTTACACCCCAAAGTGCTTCTAAATCGACATCGTCACTATCAGGTCTTAATCCCTTCTCACTAATAAAATCAACTTGCATTACTATCGGAAGGTCAAATGCAGTTCCAGTTAATACACAACTTCCCTTTGACAAATTAGGAATCATACTCTTCGACATTCGGTCTAATGTGCTTATAGTATTATCTATTAAAAACAGGTCTTTATCATTTACTAATCGGTGTATGAAGAAGTTATGAATTTGCGACATTATTGTCGGTGATATATCGGCTGGTCTTTGACTAGAAAGCGTCAAATACATTCCAAATTTTCGCCCTTCCTTGACTATTTCTTCGAACATTTCTAATCGGTAGTCTTTCCAGCTTTCGTGCTCTCTACTTGATTGCTGAGATAGAATATTGTGTGCTTCATCAATAATAAAATGCAGCGTCTTTTCAGGCACTGTCCCGACGCTTTCCCTATGATTCTGATAGAACATTTTAGCTAGTAGAAGCGGAACTAACTTTTTAACTACTTGATTGCAATTCCTAAGAGAAACGACATTCAATAGCTTGTAATGATTAACATCATCACCAACTATAATAAAAACCTTATTCAAATCACTGATAGCGGATTCAACTCTTTTCAGTAATGGTTGAATATGATCAAACTGTATATAACCATAGGTAAGATCTCTCAACATTTGAATGTTGATTCTTATAACCAACTCATCAAACTCACTAATTATAGTCGTATCTACTGCTTCGATTAATGGCCTTAAATTATCATTAAATCCGTCATTAGAGTCATACCAGCGCCAGTTACCGCTTCCAGGTATCTTGCTGGCAAACTTGTCCTCTCGATCGTACCAAAACACCTCGTCTAGCCTATCAATCAAAGCCTGGTTGCCAAGATGTTTGGCAATGATCTTTAACTGAATCAAAAATTCAGGCCTTTGGTCAGGGTTGACAAAGCAGAGATGATAAGTGCTCATTACATAATCTTTTAAACTATTTACATTACTTGAATGAGCTTCCCTCTTTGAAACGACTCGATTTAAAAAGGGGGTCTGGGTATTAGAAGTAGCCTGGAATAACAACGCGAGCATTTCTGTATTCCATACTTGTTTACTTTGTAATGGGATTTTCTTGTCGCTTTGTCGTTTCGTTGATAAATTAAAAACAGTTTTATTTTCAATATCTTTTATGAGTTGATTGCCTGTGTATTCTCCATTGAAATCTATCAGCAAGAATTCACTCTTCCCACTTAATCGCGCTTCATATTGATTAAACAACTCAGTGTAAAGCTTAGTAAGAGTATTCGATTTACCACTACCAGTATTACCAAATATCCCGATATGACTATTGAAGATTCTCTGCCAAGGAAGGGACACAGGTAATTCTTCCTTCAGCATTTTGCCTATTTTGAATGACCCGTCGGCACTTTGACTAAAGACTTTGATAAGTTGGTTCTCATTCAATAACTGAGCCTTGTCTTTAATCATGGGCATCAATTTAACCCCATCGCTGAAAGATGCTTGTTCAAAATATCCAATAGGCTTTACATCAACCTTTCTGATGTACTTCTTCTTTATGTCATCTATTTCGAATCGATTCTCATCGAGATACTCACCTTCTACGATACAGACTATCTGGCAGAATCCTCGTTTAATGCCTATGTACTCTCTTATTGAGACTCCTTTGTATTCCTTCCCTTCAAAGAACAATGTTTCGAGGCTTGACTCATCGTAAATACGCAACGTAACCTGAGTTCCTCTAACCGCAATGACTTCCCCGACTGTTATGCTCATTTATTCTGAGTCCCGAAGCATGTCGCCGTTAAAAACGCATTCATTAAACTTCTTAAAATCTAAACACTCGTTTTCAAAATGAATGAGCTTTACATTTTTTTCCGAACTAAATCGATTTCGCATTGCACTCAATTCTTTTTGATTAAAACAACAAACAAAAACCTGAAGCTTAGGATTAGATAGAGATCTCTTAACCAGTTTTTCAATATGCTCATCAGCAAATGAAAACCCAAAAGTTATAAGTACAGAGTTCGGTTCTTCCAATTGATAACTCAATAAACGAAGCATTTGATAATAATGTTCTTCAAATACTGTCTCATTGAACTTCCATTTAGTGGGATTAACTATTGGAAGTTTATTATATGATTCCCAAAACGCTAAACAATCATCTTCTGAAAATTCAAATTCAATATTTAAAACGTCATTAATAGTTTTATCGCTATCGTTTAAAATCGAGTCTAACTCATCTAATAAACCGTTGGCTTCATCAGGGATTTGTACACCCGTTTCAATGTCCGTATAGTTAACAGATATTGTCTCGCCTTGCTTCCGCCAATACGCTGAACCATGTAGATTTATCAAATTTAGCTGGGGAATGTCCGTAGAACTCTTTCCAAAAATGCCTGCATCACAAATGTATGTATTGAAGTTTCTTGCTGATAACGTTTTTTTCAAAAATCCGTTTGTTCCATCATTAACAACAAATGCTGAAGAACCTTTTTGTAGCAATTTATCAGTAACAAAAGGAATACAACCATCGTAGTTCGTAGTAAATACATTGCATCGCTTTGTGAAATCGTTCTTGTGTTGAAGTATACGAACCAAGGTATCCAAAAATAATTCGTAGTTTGCTATTACGTCTTTTCTATTTTTAATTATTTTACATTTTTCACAACTATCAGCACCTGAACAAGGAGGGGGATGCGGCACATCAATATATTCAAGCTTAAAACTACAAACTGGCTCAATAATTTTCTTGAAATAGTACATAAACAACAAAGTATAATGATGTTTATATCCGCTACTTTCTAACTTTGTCGCAAGTGTTTCTATCGTTTCTGTTTGTTCGGTATTTTCTGAGTCTTTAAGGTTTAACCACAACGTTGGAAATAAACCACTTGAAGCTCCAGATCCTATAAGAAAGTTAATTTTATGCTGATAGATTTTATTCAATGGTATGTTTGTCATTCTAATCAACATCCTTATCTTCGAAGCAGATTTCACCAGAAAGTAATTTTACCAATAGAGAATCTCTCAATTCAGCCAAGCTATATTTCTGCTGAGAATTCTGCTGAATCAAATTCATTATTGGCGTAACAACTAAGTTAAAATAGCTAAGCAAAGCACTGTCTTTTGGAGGAGAAATAAATTGCATATTCCTTAAAACTTTTAATGATAAATATCTCTGAGTCGTACCAGCCATTCTTGCTTCTAGATAGTCCTGCATCATCTGAGTTTTTAGTAAAAAATAGAAATAGAATTGGTGTTTATTACTGTTCGAAGTCCTAAATAACCCCACATTCTTAATTGCAAAATTTACTTCCTTCTCAAGGACTAAGTAAGGTATACCTACAGTTCCGATCATTGTAAGTAATATATCACCAGTTTTAACTGCGCTTCTTTTATTTACCTTTTCAAAGTCTTCTTCGGAAATCAAGTAAGTGTCTTCTAACTTCAAAACACCTGATGTGATGTGTTTCGAAGTTACAAGTGGATATCCACTTTCCGCTCTCTTGGGCGAGTCATGAGTTCCATCTCTTACATCTATCAATTCACCACTTATACAAAGCTCCCACCCCTTTGGTATCTCGCCCAACTCACTATCTACCAGTGTATTCGGAAACAGGCTTGCGATGGTTTCAAGTTGTTGAGTTGGAATGAAGTCACCAGCGCCAGCTATTGCTTGAATAGCGGCTTGTCGTTCTGCGGTGGCGATTTGCTCTGGTGTGGCGGCTGGGTTTTCTGCCAGTAATGCTTCGCGGGCGGCGATTTTGGCTTTGGTTGGTTCAAAATCTACGAACCAGCTTTTGAAGATGGCTTGGGCAATGGCTTCAAGAGTATGATTTATTCTTACTGACGTGACAATTTTGCTTTCAATGTGCTCAAGGATGTTGACTAGTCTTTGCCTTGTATCACTGAACGCAGGTACTTCGAATGCAAAGAAATCATCTCTACTCAAGCCTAGATTGGTTGTTCCAGTAGCCCTGCTTCTGCAATAGTTTCTGTATTCAGGCGTTCTTAACAGCCAATAAAAATAATTTCTGTCAATATCAGATTTAAATAGTAATTTCACCGTATCTTGGGTCATTCTACCAACAGGTATATGTTTAGGAACACGGGCTACTGATCCAAGTAAATCTCCAGATTGAGTAACATCCTTTAAAGAAACGTATAAGTCGCCAGGATAAACTAGCATTTTTTCAGCTGAAGGCCCACCATAGGTTCGTAGATTACTATCTTTGAAACCACCATCTTTCTGGATGGAACCTAACCCAAGTAAAAATGGCCCTTCGGCGTTGAGTAACGCACTTTTATACGTATTTCCACGTTGTAGCTCAACATGATCACCAATTTGGCTAAAACTCATAACCGAACCCCTTCAGATTTTCTTTTATCTGCTGCTCCAGTCGGTTACTCTCTTCAAACTGTTCTTTTAACTGAGATGTTAATCGTGCCATCTTCTCTGTGAAAGGTTCGCCATCATCTTCCTGATCTGCTGCACCTACGTAGCGCCCTGGCGTTAGCACAAAGTCATGCTTTTGAATTTCACCAAGCTTTGCAGACTTACAGAATCCAGCAGCATCTTCGTAATTTTCGCCAGTTTGCCAATTGTGGAATGCATCCGTAACTTTCTGAATGTCTTCTGCTGCAAAGTCTCTAAGCACTCTGTCTTTCATATAGCCGAGGTTACGTGCATCGATAAACAGCACTTCGCCCTTTCTGCCTCGAAGGTTTCGGCCATAGTCATTTACCCGTGCGCTTTTGTTTTTGGTTAAAAACCAGATACAAGCTGGAATTTGCGTATTGGTAAATAGCTGACCTGGCAACGCCACCATACATTCAACCAAGTCGTTTTCGATAAGCGCTTTGCGTATTGCACCTTCGTTATTGGTGTTCGAACTCATAGAGCCATTGGCTAGCAGTAAGCCAAGAGAACCATTTGGGGCCAAGTGGTACAACATGTGTTGCAACCAAGCAAAGTTGGCGTTACCAGGTGGAGGTGTTCCGTACTTCCAGCGTGGGTCGTCTGCTGCTACCCCTGCATCCCACTCCTTCATGTTGAAGGGTGGGTTTGCCATGATGTAGTCGGCACGTAAGTCTGGGTGTTGGTTATTGGTGTAGGTACTGGCTGGCTCTTTACCGAAATTAAAGTCGATACCTCGTATAGCCATATTCATAGCTGCTAACTGCCATGTAGTGTAATTGTATTCCTGCCCGTAAATACTTACGTCACCAATGCGCCCACCGTGTTCTGTAATGAATTTTTCAGACTGCACGAAAAAGCCGCCGCTCCCCATCGCAGGGTCGTATACGCGGCCTTTAAATGGCTCTAGCATTTCAACAATTAGCGATACGATGGATTTTGGCGTGTAGTATTGGCCGCCTTTTTTACCTTCTGCTAACGCGAACTGCCCTAGAAAGTATTCATACACATGCCCAAGAATATCTTTACTGTTCATGGTTGCGTGGTTAAAGGGAATAGTAGCAATGAGGTCGATAAGCTCGCCTAATTTACTTTGGTCAATTTTCAATGTGGTGTACTGCTTATTGAGTACACCTTTGAGCTTGGCGTTGTCGCGCTCAATGGCTTCTAGTGCGTTATCAATTAATTGACCAACAGATCGTATTTTCTTACCTGCTTTGCCAGTAGCTTCGTCAGCTCCAATCTCGATTTCACCACCGTTAACAACTTTATTGTTATCCTGAAGAAACGACCAACGGGCTTCTTTTGGCACCCAGAATACATTCTTTTCAGTATAAAAATCGCGAACTTCCAGCTCAGCGTTTACTTCCTCAAGGTATTCGGGGTCTTTTTCGCCTTCATCAAAGTCAGCGGGATCTATAAAGTATTCGTCATCGGGGTTACTAAATGCAGCTTTCAACTCTTGCTGACGAATGGCGAACGCGTCGGAAACATATTTAAGAAAAACTAACCCCAATACAGCATGTTTGTATTGAGCGGCATCTAAGGTCGAGCGCAGTTTATCTGCTGCATTCCACAGCTTTTTTTCAAGACCGTTGAGAAATTCTTGTTCTTTGTTATCCACTACATTGTCCTGTTTTCTGTTTTGTATGCAGGCCCATTGTCGCCAGCATCACTTATTCTGTTTGTTAATGTTACCGCGTGTATTCAGTTGGTTTTAGCGTTTTATGCTATTAGCTTGTTTAACTGCTTAGGATGTAACCACGGGATAGTTTGCAGTACCCCACAACTCCTTGGGGTTACGCATCATAATGTTTAATAATGCGGGGACGAGTTTATGTAAAAAGCAATTTGCATCTCGTAACTGCTCACGATTAACACGGCTATTCCATGTTGCACCGCCATGGATTAGTTGATTTCTTAGCGTATACAATCGTTGTAACACCAGTTGAAGCACTGTTTGAGTCTGGGTGTTTCCCAATGCTTTAGCGGCTTTAGACTTTGATTCAGCGAAGCGGGTTTTGAATTCATCTTCCGTTATATTGCCGTTTTGATAATCCCAGAAAGGCTGATACACATACTGGTTGTTCAACAATACCCTTATACTGCGCGGAAATTCCTGCCACACTATGTCACTTAGGGTATTGTTACTGTCCAATGAAAGCAGTTTTTCGATAAACCGCGAAAAGCTCTCGGCTTCTCTTAGTTTTAGTGCATCTAAGTCTTGTGCGTAAATAGCGTTAAAAGCAATCCATAGAAATATAAATTTTGCATCTGGGTCGTCGTCGCACATCTCAGCGCGTTGCAACCAGCTTAAACCTCTGTGACTTCGAAGGGTTAAGTTATCGCAAAACGTGTCACGATGTTCACGTTGGTATGCTTTTAATAGTTCGTAGCGTTCCATCGCATTACCTCTATAATTTTGACGTTAGGGGGTTTTTAAAACTAAACACGTCATTGATAATACAGATAAGTCTTGGAACCAGCCAGATTTGAGTCCCGCTGCTCCAATTAAAGAAAGGGCATCATCTTCAGAGATTGAGTTCACGGATTCAAGTTGATGAATATTGTTTTTGAAATGGTTTGCCGCAATTAACGCGTCGTCGATATGCGTTTTCCCTTTTGCATCTCCGCTTACAAATGCCTCCCAGAGAAATACATTACATTCTTTGCGTTGAAATGTTTCCCAACAAAATGTTGCTGAAGGCGTTACTTTCGTAAGCTCATTAACTTTTCGCATTATCCAAAGCGCTTCGACTAATCCAGTTCCCATAGCGCTGATACCAGCACCAGAACTCCAAGGTCTATTACCCTCGCCTTTCCGTGCACTATTTACTTTTACAGGTTCGTCTCTTACGGGAACAAATAAGGGACATTCAAAGCCGATCGAAACTTGTACACTAGAGTCTAATGAATTCGAAATGCTTTCTGCTAACTCACCAATATCCGAGCCACTCTCAACCTTTTCGTTCTCTAAAGTAAGCTTAGCCCAACCGAAGTTGTTATTTTTTATTGAACCCACATCAACACAATAAATATCCATATTTAATAACTTCCTAAAACGTACCAGAATTTTTGCATCGTTACACACTACGCTAGCGTTCAATCTAACATCTTCGCCCATTATACTAAAGTAGCATGATTAGGCGTGGCATTGGTATTTGTAGAATCCTAAAAGTGTTTAATCAGTGAGTTCTTGAAAACCTTACAATTCACTCAATCATCGACGCGATATCTAAGATACAAAAACACAACTTTGAAGAAGTTTGCGAAACATAGCGTTTTAGATAGCCGGAGTCACAAAGTGACAAGACTGAATTTCGCGGACATCTAACCACAAAATCAACTCATGATTAAAGCGTAATAATCACGCGATTTTAAACTACTATCAAAAGCAGAATTACTCTCGAAGTCAGCGGTTAAAGAAAAAGCTTTGCTGCAATCTCAAAAATTCTCCTTGTGTGGCCCTTTTTAAGGCCGAAGACATAAAAGGAGAAATACATGAAATGTAAGCGGCAATTTTTTATTGCATTGTTTGACGTTCTAAGCTCACAACTAATGACCATAGGAGACATTCTGTTTGTGATTTTTGTTGTGCAACTAATAACTCGATTCGAAGTGGCAGAGAGTTATCCGTTCACCGGAATGAGAGGCTATATGCTAATTTTACTTATCTATTTATTATCAGTTGCTTGTCACTTACAAAGTGCAAGGCTGCGAAAAAAATAGAATGTTCTTGGAGCACCCACTGGGTGCTCTTTTTTCTTCCAATTATTTGCCTATTACCTCCAGCAAATTGCTTTTCACTCTTATCGAAGATGCAAACAACGTAATCGATACGATTATGTAAAAAAGCTTGAGCAAAGCTCAATAACTACTGCGTAGTGAACAGTTATGTGAAACATATCTGGTCACGTAGCCGGAGTCAGCATCGCAGATTAAGGCCAGTTTTAGTTTGCCCCAGCAAACCAAGGGTAAGTTGCGTAGCAACATATCCCTGCCTGAGCACCTGCGGTGCGAATGTAGCGAGGTGTATCCGAGTAACACTTTTTCCCGATGCTACACTAGGGTAAAAATGGCCTTAATCAGCGGTAGCTGACTCCGAGTAAAACTTCTGTCGCAGTCACAACGTGACAAGTAGCAGAGCAGCGACGAGTCGCGTCAGCTCTGCTTTGCAGAAGATTTACTCCTACGAAGTAGACAACATTTTAAGAATAAGAAATGTTGTAGCTAAGCAGTATGCTTAGCAAAGCGAAGCTATAGCATAATGCAAGGCATTGTGCGCTTATTCGAAGATTCTCCCGAGCTTGATTCTATGTAGTTATGATTTAAAAACAGGAGAATGAAATGAACTACATAGACCGTGCAATCGAGTCTTCTATACGCAACCTATACATCACCAATAAAAGTGACCCAGCGTCAATTGGCATACAGCGAGAGAATGCCGCAATAGCGATAACAGGAATATTTGGAGTTACCTGTAAAACCGTAATTCAGCGCCACCTGGAGCTATCAAGAGAAGCTGTAAATAAACTTGTAAATCGACTCAAAAAGAAACAAATCGTAGCTATACATCCTACTTTTGCTAACCAAGACAGGAGCTTCATAGTTCTAACTAACCAAGGCATTCGAGAAGCGGAATTTTTGCTCAACAGAGAACTACACCTGCGCTCAGATGTTAGCAGAGTGAACGAACGAAATTTGCTTCACGACCTGTCGGTACAGATTGTTATTCTCGACTTAGTAAAGACTAAGAAAATTAAGGGGTTTGCGTCTGAGCGCGATATTGCTATTCAGTTAGAAAATAGAGCAAATGACCCTCGACTCGTTGATGCTCTGGTCGTAGATGCAAATACTGGCTGTCGTATCGCGATTGAGATGGAAACATCTAATGCCAAGAATAAATCTAATGGTGACCTTCGCGCCAAAATACTTGCGAAATATTTAATGGAATTTGAAGGTGACGAAGGGCTATATGAATTTGTATACATGTATAGTCATCGCCAGCGGTTCCTCACCCAGATTGAGAAAGCGCACGCTCGTCTATTCGCTAACACCCGTTCATCTTTCACTGAAAGTCAGCAAGCGACACTAACGAGCCAAATCAAATTTCAGCACAATCAATGTGATGTCATATACGAATTAATGTTTAACAGTAAAAGACCGTTAGGAGATGACAAGTCACAGTCTATTTCCAGAGAAGCGTTTTTCACCGAACTCGCTAAGCTGGAAGCGCTCGCAAAAACCAGTAATGACAGAATAGTGGGAATAAGGTTAGAAGGTTTTCGTGACGGAGGAAGAGCTTTAGGGCTGTTGAATTAGTTGTAGACTTGACCTCAGGGAGCGATTCGCTCCCTTTTTTTATGGCTTACGATAGCTTCAAGAATTATTGAATATCGTGTTGATAGACAAAGCATCTTTAACGCACATACCTCTATGTACGTCGAGCCAGCAGGAGGATTGCACTGTCGAGGTTTACTGTGCTATCAGTAGTGTTCCCACCCGAGTTCATGAGACTCAAGCAGATTGAGTTTATGAAAGATTGCGGCTCAGCTATTACTATATAGTCTCCGATTACGAAAATTTTCAGCATAATTTACATGACAATGGAAATTTCGATTGAAGTAAACTGAATGTAGTTACCGATTAATGTGAGCGCGACGCATTAATCTGGTAACAGCTTAGACGGTACGCCATTAACCTCCCCTTTATATAACAGGAGACTAAACATGACCTAAACCTATCTGGTAGACTGGCGTTGGCTCTTGCCATAAATTAGTGGGCTAGACGATGCGGAGGCGTCTTACAACCTCGGCATATAGATAAAGTGTTTGCTTTATCCCCTAAGGCGTACCGTCCTTTTTAATATGTAGTTTGCTTTTATCGAGTCACTTCGATGTATTCCCGCGCCCTCTTAAATAGTCGAAGGTTTGTAAAACCAGCATCTCGTTTTTCTACACTGAAACTGTTGTCTTGCTGTACGGAAGGCAGCCATTGCGCAAATCAAAATAAAAAGATCCTTTTCATCTAGCAGAATTCTCATGAGCAGAACTTAGTTAATCATAGGACTAACTGAGGAATTTATTATGAGACCTAACTACGAAAGCGTTTTCGACGCTTGCATTAAACTCTCTGGAAAATGGATATCACTTGCTAATTCAGTAAGCTATGTCGCAATTATTAATACACTCTGGAACATACTGTTTCTATTGCTAGATTATCCCGACCTCATTGCTTTTGAGACATTGTCATATAGGTTATTTTTGATTTCGTTTGGATGCGTGGGTATAGGGATTATTTTTTCAGTAGTAGCGTATTTTTGTATGCGAACATTGGAGAGTAAATAGTATTGAGCACCCCGCGAGGGGTGCTTTTCTTTCGAACATGTGATCTTGATAGTTTGGTAAAATGTAGATATTATATGCAAATAAGTATTGATCTATCTCGCTGTCTATGGCAAGCTTTTCGGAGAAAAGCTTGCCATAGACAAAGGCGAAGAAAAAACCCTTTACAATCAGAGGGTTATTGCAGAAAAGACTTGTTTCTTGACTGAGGTGATTATTCAGTTATATTAGTCTTTAAGTAACGTACAGGAGTAATACGATGTACAGAGAAGAAGATTGGGGCGATTTAGGCTAACTAAGCCTACAAACTATATTTAAAAGCACAATGAGTTCATTGTGCTTTTTTCGTTTAGAAGAGGTGGTTCATGGATGAGTGCTTTAGGGATATGGGCTACCTTGTATGTATAGCAAGGTATCACCCTACATTTTACTCCACTCTTGGAGCAGCTGTGCTCGCAGCACTATTCGCTTTCGTCAGCATAAAAATGAATAGGAAATCTGCCCGAGAAAAAAACTCCGTTGACTTTGAGCACAATTACAAAAATAGCGACAAAGTAAGAGATGCTTGGCTTGTTTTGATGAAGATAACGCAAAACCGTCTACAGCAGCCAATAGTTGAGTTCGCAAAAAAGGAAATGTATGCCACTACTGAGACCCAAGCAATTGTAACTATTCTGAATGAATGGGAACGAGCAGCAAATGGTATACACCATAGAGTATATGATGGTAATTATTTGTACAAAACATATGGAACAACGGTTCTAGACCTTTATGCTTATACATATGAGTTTATAAAAGAGCGCCAGAAATCAAAGCCTCGTTCATACGCTAACTTCTGTCGGCTTTATCTAGCCTGGAAAGTTAGGAGATGTAAAGAAGAAAGGAAAAGCCTTGATAAGGATTTCAAGAGGCTACATAAAGAACTTTACAAATTATATAAGGAAATTTAATAAAGGGCTGCAATGCAGCCCTTAAAGTAAGTCGATCTGCTCACTCCATTCATCAATTGCTTCCACCGAAAAATAACGCTTTTTCGATACGCCGAACACGTTTTCAAATTCAACATCATCTACTTCTTTAGAGTTGATGAATTCAGAGATCTGTAGTTCGAAGAACAGAAATAACAAGCACCTTTCTGAAGGAGTGAAGTATTTCTTTCTCAGTTCCTCAGGAAGCTGCTGTACTAGCCCATCTGAGAGTACAAAGCCGTTAGTTATAAACTTCTCATCTTTGTGTTCATAGATATAGTCGAGTGACTCTGGATTAAAATGCCAGCAGACTCGAAACTTATCAGGCCACTCTGTTCTTGTAGCGCGTTTGAATTGATGAATAAATGTGATTTGCAGATCACATTTTGATGTCTTTTTAGTCATAGTTAAGTCCAATTTAGTAAACCTCATAACTAACTAGGCTTACATTTGGAGAATTATGGTAATATGACTATCAGAACAGATAGGGAGCTTGAACATGGATTGGAAATTCTTCGCAGTGTTCTTTGGATTATATTTGGTATATGAGTTATGCCGAGTGCTATACGAATGTTGGAGGGATAAAATGACTTTCAGGCAGTGGTGGAATGCGCCGTTGAAAAAAGAGAAGCCAACCAATTTCGAAGCATAAGACCTAAGCCTAGCAGAAATCAAAAAACACAAATACTGCACAGACTTCCCTACAGGCCAATAAAATAGCGACATCGACGCGGGTTCAAATCCCGCCAGCTCCACCAATTCCAAAGGCTTGCCACTCGGCAAGCCTTTTTCGTTTCAGCTTCCGAAATTTGTAAATTGTTTCTAATTAAAACAAAACACACACTACCTAAATAAAAGCTATTCCCATCTAGATAGTTATATTATAACATTGCAGCACGATTCTAATGTATAGCTTCTCCAAACAATGCAAACAAATTCAGTGATATGCGCGGATGCGCTTACCGTGTGTGTTGACGATCGCACGCTTCTAGACAATCTCAATTTTAATGTAGGAAAAGGCGAAGTATTTGCACTTTTAGGTGGAAATGGCGCAGGTAAATCCACCACCCTTAAAACTTTTTTAGGGCTTATGAAGGCAAGTAGCGGTAGCGCCACTGTATTAGGGCATAATGCCTCTACCCAGCCAAACCAAGTTCAAAAATCTGTTGCCTACTTACCCGAATCTGTCACCTTATATGGCCATCTTTCTGGCGTTGAAAACATTCGTTATTTCTTGTCAGTGGCTGGAGTCGATAAGTCTGACGACGATATGTTCGCCGCACTTCGCAAGGTCGCACTTCAAGAAGATTCGTGGAATAAGGCGCTATCTAATTATTCAAAAGGCATGCGTCAGAAGACCGCAATTGCCTTGGCGCTACTGCGCAATGCGCCTGTACTGTTCTTAGACGAACCTACATCTGGGCTAGATCCAGCAGCCATCGACGAATTTAATGCGCTAGTGTCAGAACTGGCAGCGGGTGGCGCTACTATTTTTATGGTTACCCACGACGTGTACGGTGCCTGCCAAGTTGCCCATCGAATTGTGCTTTTAAGTAATGGCAAATTAACCGGTTCTTTCGAGCGTGCTGGCGATACGCCAATAGATACTGAAGCCGTTCACGCAGCATTTGCAGGGCGTAATGTATGATACTGAATGTTGCTAAAATCATTTGTGCTGAACAGTGGCGCTATTGGTTGCGAACAAAAGTAGCAGCGACCGTTTTATTGCTAGGCGCTGTGCTTACCATAGCTGCACTGGTAGTTAACGCCTTTCACATCGATGAGGCTGCTCACACCAGAGACCACCTTCAAACAGAAGCTGAACAACGCTTTGAGGCACAGCCCGATAAGCACCCTCATCGCATGGTGCATTATGGTCATTATGTATTCCGTGCCCCCACTCCACTGAGCGTAATTGAACCGGGTGTCGATACCTACACGGGGAACGCTATATTTTTAGAGGGGCACCGCCAAAATAGTGCAATGTTCGCCGAGCAGCGCCAATCCGCAGGACTTACGCGCTTTAGTAGTTTAACACCCAGCTTTTTAGCTTTGGTTCTTGCACCTTTATTTATTATTCTAATTGGCTACGGCAGCGTGTCACGTGAACGCGAAGCCGGCACGCTAACCTTACTGCTTTCTCAAGGCACCACCCGTTGGCAATTGCTTTTAGGGAAGCTTCTGGCGATTATAACCGCTAGCAGCCTATTTTTATTCCCGCTACTGCTTGCCTGTCTTTATGTCGCGTTTTCAAACGAAAGTGCACTTGTTGTAATACTCTTTTGCCTTAGTTATGTGGTTTACTTTTTACTGTGGGCCACGGTAGTCACTGCGTGCTCGGCCATATTTGAGAAAAGCAGCGTTAGCTTCACCGTACTTGTTGTCATTTGGATGAGCGCTTGTGTGTTGCTTCCTCGTTTAGGGAGCAGCGTTGCCACAAACGTTGCCCCTTCAATGGGTAAACTTGAAGCCGATTTCAAAGTGGAAGAAAAACTTAGAAGTTTAGGTGACGGTCATGACGTTAACGATCCTGCATTCAAAAAGCTAAAAGAAGATTTGCTCGCTAAATACAATGTAGATTCAGTTGACGACTTACCCGTTAATTTCAGGGGCATTGTTGCCCAGTACTCCGAAGGTCGACAAGCCAAAGTACTCAATGAGTTTGCTGAAACCCGCATGACTGAAGAGTTAGACTAAGCCCAAATAGCACGTCAGTTTGGCTGGCTTTCGCCTACAGTTGCGGTGCGCTCTATTTCTACGATCCTTGCGGGAACTAGCCTCGAGACACACCACCGCTTTTTAAGGGAAGCGGAAACGCTAAGACTTGAGTTTGTTCAGGCTTTGAACAAGGTTCACGCTGAAAAACTCGATTACAAGTTAGATATGAACCGCAACGCCAGTGAAGAAGCAGCAGACAAAGCTGTGGTTGGCGCAGATAACTGGGCGATCTTAGCAGAGTTTGATTTTAAACCAGAAGCAGGAAGCACACGCATTAGTAACGCGTTGATTTATTTTATTCAGCTGTTGCTTTGGATGGGACTTACCGCACTACTTCTTCAAGCTGCAGTTAGGAGATTAAATCCATGATGCGTTATAGCGATATTAAACGAGAAGCGGGTTTCGTATTTGGCCATCGTCAGATAAAACTAACGCTTTTGGTCGTGTTTCTTTTAAGCTCGATGTCGTTGTGGTCTGGCTATTCGGAAATGCAAGAACAGCAAGCCACTATTGAGCGCTTGTTAGATAAAGATGAAACAGAGCGCAACGCTGTCCTTACTCACCAATCTAATTATGGCATGGCAGCCTATTACGCCTTTCATTTGACATATGCCCCGCCCTCGCCGTTGGCGTTTGCTGCTGTAGGAGAGCGCGATGTGTTTCCGTGGAAGCACCGTATTAGAATGCTAGCGCTAGAAGGTCAGATTTATGAAAGCGATACAGACAATCCGGAGCTTGCTTTCCTAGGGCGTTTTGACTTTGCTTTCGTTACCAGTGTGCTGTTGCCTCTGTTTATCATTTTGCTCCTTTACGACTTAAAAGCGAAGGAACGCGAAGCCCGCCGTTTTGACTTACTTAATGTAACCGCACGCAATTCGCATGCTATTTGGTCATCACGCGTATTGGTAACCCTGGTGCCCTTGGCACTGGTTACACTTATTCCGTTTATTGCCTTTAGTGTAGTGAATGGCGCGTCTGTGTTTCAAACAGTAACGGTTTGTACCATCGTCATTGGCAGCATAATTGTTTGGAGCGCTATTGTGCTTGCTATAGGTGCTGCTAAGCGTTTTGCTAATTTCAGCGCCACGCACCTAGCTTCAATCATGTTAGGCGTATGGCTTGTCACAACGGTTATTGTGCCAGTTTCCGGGCACACCATAATTAATGCCTCGGTTGATACACCTGAGGGCGGCGACATTGTGCTCACGCAGCGAGAAGCCGTTAATAGTGCATGGGACAAACCTGTTGAACAAACATGGGAAGCGTTTGTTGAAACTCACCCACAGTGGGCGGATAAAACCGACTTTGATCCACAACGAGACAGTTCATTTAATTGGAAGTGGTATTACGCATTTCAACAAGTTGGCGACCAAACGGCAAAGGAACTTTCAGAAGCTTATCAAGCCGCCACCTTACGCAAAGATAAAATTGCAAGCTATGTTGCTCTGCTATCCCCGTCTTTGTTAACGCAACGCTTATTAACGAGTGCGGCTGATACCGATGTTAAAGCCATGGTTAACTACGAAAATAATGTTCGCAAGTTTCATGCGTCGTTGCGCAAATTCTACTATCATCACTTGTTTGAAGCCCCGGAGTTTTCATCGGCCAGTTTTAAACAGCTACCTCAATTTTCACCAAAAATAAGAAAGACACAGGAAAACACTAATGAAGACTAGTTGGGTAAAATCTACCCTCGCCCTTTCTATCGCAACGCTTTTGAATGCGCCTGCAAATGCGCAAAATACTGATATTCAATCGGAAGCGGATGTAGAGAAAATTACGGTGCATGGTATGCACCGTGCGTATCAAGGGGCATTTGAATATAAAGAAGTGCCGGCAGCAGCGCAGGATATCGACCTTGGTCTCATCAATGATGCAGGCGCTATAAACCTTAACGACGCTTTAGACTTGTCCGCTTCGGTAGCCAGACAAAATAACTTTGGTGGCCTTTGGAACAGCTTTGCTATTCGTGGTTTTTCAGGTGACGAAAACTTACCTAGCGGTTTTTTGGTAAACGGTTTTAACGCAGGACGCGGATTTGGCGGACCTCGTGATCTTTCTGGCATTGATCATGTTGAAGTATTAAAAGGCCCTAAAGCTGCGCTGTTTGGTCGCGGTGAACCAGGTGGAGCGGTAAACCTTGTTACAAAGCGCCCCCAGTTTCGTCAAGGTGGTGAAATTAAAGCAACTTACGGAAGCTGGTCACAGAAGCGCATTGAGGCTGATGTACAATCGGTTGCAGGCAGTGCTGAAAATGTAGGTGTACGCTTAGTAGGCTTTTATGAAGATGCTGAAAGTTTCCGCGATACAGTAGAAACTGAGCGTTTTGGCTTTTATCCATCGGTTACGTGGGAAGCATCAGCAGACACCACGGTTACGTACGAACTTGAATACACCGAGCAAAAAATTCCTTTCGACCGTGGCGTAGTGGCCATCGATGGTGAATTGGGCCACCAGCCAATTGAAACCTTTACCGGCGATCCTAATGGCGACACCATCGATACGGAAGTGGTTGGTCATCAAATTGAGGTTTCTCATAAACTTGCTGACGAATGGAACCTGCTTTTGGGTGCTGGCTTGCGCGATACCACTTTCGAGGGTAATGCATTAGAAAACAACTTTGGTGGCCGCCAAACATTGTTTATCGATCCTAATCAAGCTTTGTTGTCTCGTTTTAAGCGCTACCGTAATTTCCAAACCGATTACTTCGTTTTACGCGGCGAAATAGCGGGACAATTCGATACTGGGTCGCTATCACATCGCGTGATTATTGGTGCTGACTACGATAAGTTTGAAAATGACCAGATTATTCTGCGCTATCGCCCGCCATTCTTTTCAAGCGATACTGACATTAACGATTTGGACTTAGAACAGTACTTAGTGGTCGATATTTTTAATCCGGATTACTCACCACTTCCAGACGTGGAATTGTCTGATAACTTGGACCGTTTTGAAGTTCAGGAAGCGTGGGGTGTCTATTTCCAAGACCAAATCAACATCACTGATAATTTCCAAGTTAGGCTGGGTGGTCGCTTCGATAAGTTCGAGCAGGAAATTGATAATCGCCTTGCGTCACCTGTAAGTACCACATCACAAGACGACACACGCTTTTCTCCACAAGTGGGTGCTGTTTATCTGTTTGATGACACCACAAGTGTGTACGCAACTTACGGTGAAGGTTTCCGTCAGCTGACGGGGTCGGATTTCGCCGGAAATCCGTTTGAACCTAACGAATCTAAATCTGCGGAAATTGGCGTTAAAGCCGATCTTACATCGATGTTTAATAATATACGGGGTGATATCACCTTCGCCGTGTTTAATATCGAGCAAAGTAACATCCTTGTTTATGATGATAGCCCTGAGGCGTCTGACGGCTTCTTCTTAACCCCCGCTGGCGAAGCGCGTAGCCGTGGTGTTGAGTTAGACATTAACGCTGAATTTGAAAATGATATTTCGCTTTGGGTGTCGTACACCTTCGTAGATGCTGAAAGTACAAACGATGCGGCGGATGCTAACTTTGTTGCAGCCATTGAATCTGGCGATCCTTTAATTAACGTTCCAGAAAACCAATTGAGCATTCAGTTGAGCAAGGGACTTATATTTGCTGATATGCCAGTACGTATCGGTTCAGGACTGTTGTATGTTGATGAGCGTTTAGGTCAAACCGCTACCGACTTCTACTTACCAAGCTACACCACGGTTCGTGCGTTTGCTGAAATAGAGCCTGTAGAAAACTTGTCAGTTAAAGTTGCAGTAGATAACCTGTTTGATGAAGAGTTTTATACTAACTCTTTCGCAGATGTGTGGTGTCCGTCCGGTAATCCCCACATTCAATTCATGAATTAGCTACGGCATGGTGTTCTCTTTTTGTTAAGGAGAATGACTATGCCGCAATATCAACGAAGAGAAGTGCAAGACTGGCTCAACTTATTCGAGCAGCAAAAGCAAAGCGGGCTCACCGCAGTGGCGTTTTGTCGCCAACAGCAGATTAATGTTCAAACTTACTACACCAGGCGTCGTGATATTCGGTTACAGCGAACAAGCAGCAAGTTTGTTCAGGTGAAACGTGAAGTCACGAAGGTTGAATCCTACACCGAAGCAATGGGTGGCGAACTTCTCCTGCAATTTGGAAATGCTCAACTTAGCGTGCCAATCAATATTAACCCTCACTGGATTGCTACCGTGATGAAGGCATTGTCCAAATGAAGATGTTCGTAGAGCCTGCCGACATTTACCTGTACATGGATATCGTCGATTTCCGCAAATCGATCAATGGCTTAATTGTCGTTGTTGAGCAGGATATGAACCTGAATCCGTTTCGCGATGCACTGTTCGTCTTCCGCAACAAAAAGCGCGATAAGGTCAAAATACTCTATTGGGATAAAACGGGCTTCGCTCTCTGGTATAAACGCCTCGAGAAGCATCGTTTTAAGTGGCCTGTCGATGCGAACTTAAAACAGATGCATATGAGTGAACAACAGCTACAATGGCTGTTATCGGGCTACGATGTCATAGGCCATCAGCCGTTGCACTACAACGCATCCGGCTTATAACCTATGATCATAAGTAGCGATTAACGATCACGAAATAGTCTTAATAATGTAAGGTAATCAGCAGCTTAATACGGGATAATAGTGGTATGAACGAGAAAGAATACCAATCCCGCATCGCTGAACTTGAAGCGCTTCTTGAAGAGAAGCGCGCGCGGATT
>NZ_CAMZMZ010000035.1:0-47775 GCF_947311905.1 Alteromonas sp. CyTr2
TACATGAGCCGTATACGAGGCCCGTATGTACGGTTCTGTGAGAGGGATGAGGCGGTGACGCCTCACCCTACTCGATGTCTCTAATGGTTGTTTGCCGCTCTTAAGCAATGGCTTAGTTAGTTGGAAATGGCGAATATGCTAATGACTAGGTTTTTTCGCCTTTTTGATGTGCAACAAAACTCAAGACCTTCTTATATTACTTGGTTAAATTATGTCCGGTTGGATTAGTGTGCTATTGTAAATAACGTTTGGCTAACAGTATGCATGAGGCAGGGAGGGAAACTAAGATGGCTTATAAATTTAAGTTTTTTGCACAACCTGTAATCAGTAACATCAGAACGTTCTGTGAAGCTGCGCTGGTTGAATTCACGATTGGTCTGATATGTGCAGTTTTCGCCTATGCAAGTTATGGTGTTTTTATTCACCTTTTTGTTGCTTGCGTTGTTATCTCGATAGCGTGTTTTTGCCTAAGTATCTATAACTTATATAGTCTTTTCTATTGAACTAATCCGCGAAGATAATTGCCCCGCCACTATTGAGACACTACCGAATACATGCATAAAAAAAGGGTTAACACAGTGTGTGTTAACCCTTTTTGATATGATTGCTTGTCTTAAATAGCGTTAGTATTTATTCATCAAACCAGCGATTAAGCCGAATCTATAGAATGCTTACGCTTTAAGCTGGTTACCAATAGGTAGCTGGCGAATACGCTTACCGCATGCAGCAAAAATGGCATTGCACAGCGCTGGCGCATACACGGGGGTTGCAGGTTCACCTACACCTGCTGGCGGCGCATCGCTTTCAATTACTTCAACTTCTACCTCTAGTGGTGAATCGCTCATGCGCGGTACACGGTAGTTGTGGAAGTTACTCTGCTGTACACGCCCTTTATCAAACGTTATACCGTCACTGATTGCTGTTGTTATACCGTAAACCGAGCCGCCTTGGGTTTGGTTTTTAACCGTATCGGTGTTAACTACAGTACCTGCATCAATAGCTACCCATGATTTAATCACGCTAAGATCGCCAGCGTCAGACACCTCAACTTCAACCACAGTAGCAACATAAGTTAAAAAGCTACGGTGCGCAGCAATACCCAGTCCGCGGCCTTTAGGCATGTTGCGGCCCCAGCCTGCCATGTCAGATACTTTCTCAATTACATTACGAAGACGGCCTGTATCCAAAGGATAAACCGACTTATCACCCCAATAGTTTTGATATTCGGCTTTTTGATCCGTCACATCAATAATTCTATCAGGACCAATTACTTCCAATAGGTAATCTTTAGCGTCTTTGCCTGCTTTGTGGGCTGCTTCATTAATAAACGACTGTACAGCAAACGCGTGGAAGATGTTCGATACTGAACGCATCCATCCAATACGGGCTTTGGCTGGCGCTTCACCGCGCTCTAACTTCATGTTGGGCGTAAGAATAGGGTTATCCGTAAAGCCCAAATCTAACTCAAAGCTAAAGGGTGCGTTCGCGCCCTCTTGGAACGTAGAGGCAATAGGTGAAAACGCGGTTCTGTGAAGATAAGCGTCAATTTTACCGTTTTCATCAAGTGCAGCTTCAACATGTTGAGCAGAAACCGCGTGATAGAAACCGTGCTGAATATCATCTTCACGTGTCCATTGAACGCGAATTGGCTTGCCCGTTTTCATTGATAGGAATGCTGCTTCCGCTGAAAAGTCAGGCTTAGACTTACGCCCGAAAGCACCACCTAGCATGGTAACGTGAACATTGATTTTTTCTTTGTCCATGCCAACCATAGCGCCCACGGTTTCCATATCAGCCTGCGGATTTTGTGTTGCTGCCCATACGTCAACGCGATCTTTATAGTACATGGCAGTAGCACATGGTGGCTCCATTGGGGCTTGTGCTAAATGCGGCACGTAATAGTCAGCAACCAGCTTGTCGCTGGCTTTTTCTAAAACGCTCAACGCATCGCCTTTTTCTCTAACAAGCGCTTGAGGTGCATTTACTGTGTTAAGCAACAGCTCTTTAAAGTTCGCTGAGTTATAGTCGCCATTTGCGCCATCGTCCCAGGTGACGTCTAATGCTTTGCGGCCTTGCCATGCTGCCCATGTGTTGTTAGCTATAATGGCTAGCCCACCTTTTGGTTGGAACTGAGGCGCACCTTTTGGCGCTGGAATTTCAATTACATCAACAACGCCATTAACCGCTTTTGCTTTATCTGCATTAAAGCTTTTCACCTTACCGCCAACTACAGGTGGGCGTTCGATTATAGCAACAAGTGCTTTTGGTTCGCGCACGTCGGCGGCGAAGGTTGCTTTACCGGTGACGATATCTTGAAGGTCGATATGCGCCATACCGGTATTGATGTAACGCCATTCTTTCCTTTCTTTAAGCTTAAGCTTATCTGCTTCTGGCGGCGTAATGGTTAATGCATCGTCTATTAAGTCTTTATAAGCAAGCGTTTTACCTGAAGTGTGTGTTACCACATGCTGCTCGGCAACACAGGTACTTGGCTCAACACCCCAACGCTTAGCTGCTGCATGTTGCATCATATAACGCACGCTTGCGCCCATTTCTCGAAGACGCTGCATATTGAAGCGGATACTACGCGAGCCATCGGTGTTTTGGTCACCGTATTTGGGGTCGCCTTTGCCTTGAATAACAATGACTTTGTCCCACGCCGCTTCCATCTCGTCAGCTACAATTTGCGCAATGGCGGTTCGGATCTGTTGACCCATTTCGCTGCGGTGACACGTTACTTCAACCATGCCGTCAGGGCGAAGTGCAATGAACAAGTTTGCGCGCTTTGCGTTTTCCGCCGGCTTTGCTAATACGCCAGCCATGGCGCGAGGTGCACCACCCATAAAATAGGTACCAAGAACCAGTGCACCCGCCGCTGCTGTCGATTTTAAGAAACTGCGGCGATTCATATCAAAATAGGTATTCTCACTCATGCTTCTTCTCCCGCTTGGGTTGGGTCAAAGTAGCTAACGCCAGCGTTGCTGCTTATTGATTTCGACGCAGACTTAATGGCCTTGTGAATGCGAGGGTACGTGCCGCAACGACAGATGTTGCCCGACATATTCTGAACAATTTCTTCGTCACTTGGCGTTGGGTTGGTTGATAATAGACTGGCAGCTTGCATGATTTGCCCACATTGACAGAAACCACATTGTGGTACTTTATGTTCTACCCACGCTTTTTGGACAGGGTGATCGCCATTTTCGCTTAGCCCTTCAATAGTAGTAATTTTTCTGCCTTGAACGGCTGATACAGGCAATACGCAAGAGCGTTGTGCCATGCCATCAATATGAACAGTACAAGCGCCACATTGCGCCATACCACAGCCAAACTTAGGTCCTGTAAGATTTAATTCGTCACGAAGGTACCACAACACTGGTGTTGATGGGTCACCAGAAAATTCGTGTTTGTTACCATTAACGGTAAACGTGATCATGGTCTTGTCTCCATAGGTAAGCGAAAGATATGACTTGGACCAGATTGTTTAAATCTGGCCTACCCAAGCAGCGCAATGCGGGGTCAACGCATTGCACAAATTCATATCGATACGGTTACATTGCCTGATGATACGAACTATCTAAGATGCTGAGCATGCTCAGATAATTGCCACTATTATTATTGTTAAAGGCTTCGCAATTTATACTTTAGATTACGTTAACACGCATTGCATCATTACGCATTTACATAAGTTTAATTGCTAACACTTTGCGACAAAGTGGTGAGAGATGAAGAGGGGGGCGAAACGCACTATGCGTTATGGCGTGCTCAACTTTCTAAAAGCACACCTGTTAGAACAAAAACAATTAACGCAGCTTTCGCATAAGAAGAAAACGATCAATTCTACGGGCACCACTCGTCATTGTTTTTTGGCTGTATTTGAGCCAGCTTCGCGCTTTTGGCCAGTCGTAACTTAAGAGCACTAAACCGCCTATCACTAACAAGATAGAGCCCGGAAGTAATGTTAGAACAATACCGCCGATAAACAAGATTGCTCCAAGGGTAAGTCTTACTATTCGCATGTATAAACACTCGGCTTGGTGAAGTTTTCATCTCACAGTTTTGCCCAAAGATGCACATTTGCCAATATGAAAAATGTAAATGTTTGTGCCCGATCTTTGAATAACTGGGTGTTGGGTATTCTTAAAGATTGTCGAATAAGTAAGCGGTTAACACCTTCGGTGGGCACAATGCCCTAATTGCGGTGGAAAGCAGGGATGAAATAAAGTACAAAGATAAAAAAGGCGTACGCTACGAACTAGTGGCAAAACTGCCTAGAAGGTAACTGAGACATGGGTATCAAGTAGCAGTACTAGTAAGAACAGATAACGATAATAATGAGAGTAAAAATGGCAGAACAACCAGAAAACCAACCAATCAGTGATGAAGAACGCGCAACGTGGGTACGAGAACAGTTTCAAAAGGCAAACAAATTTTTAGCGGAAAATGGCGTGTTGTTTGATTCTGTTATTACCGAAGAAAGTCGTTATTTAATGCCGTACCTTGCAGTTTGGAAAATTAGAGCAATGGACAGTAAACGCTATTGGGTTATTAGTGGTGATTTACCTTCTGATTACACATCAGTCGATAACGCCAAAGACGCCAAGGACGTACTGCGTCACTTTGCTATGCATTGGCAGTTGAAAGCAGAAAACCTCATTAATGCAGAGGGCGCAGACGATACTCAAAAGGCGTTTGGTGCTTTACTAATTAATCGTGCTGAAAGCTTGTTTGCCATGCAGAACGCGCCAGATCTTTGGAACTAATTCCAGGCAATAGCCTGTATTAGTGAGACGTTTTGTAAATACATAGCTTAATGAAGTTGAGTCACGTCCGGAAGAGGAAATCGCTCTGCCGGACATTTTAGGCGCTGTCTTGGAACGCCTGCGTCCATAAATACTTGCCCGTCGGGAATAAAACCAATGGATTGGTGATAGGACACGCTTTCTAAATTGCAGACTACTTTGATAATGGGGACGTTGTTTTGCTTTGCCGTGTTAATCAGCGCTTCAAACAAAGCGCGATAAACAGGCAATGTTCTGTGGCAGCGCTTAACAGCAATTCGGCCTAGTTCGCCTCGTTTGGTTAAGCGCCCAGTGGCAATGGGTTCGTTTTCATCATTGACGATAAGCACATGGCACGCCGAACTGTCGTGTTCGTCGAACTCGCTTGCCTCGGGGACGCGCCACTCTAAAACAAATACATGTTCCCTTAGTGCTTTCAGTCGATGTTTATCCTTTTCCCAATCGACGTTTTGTATCGTAAACGCCATACTTACCTGTTAACCTTCGAACCATTCCCAGTAACCATTATTGATAAGTGTAGTTAAGGTTTCTAAAAATGTAAAAGAAGGCGCGTCTTGGCAACACGTTGCGTTCAAAACGCCTCCTGATGCCAGCACTTCAAACCATTCTTGGTCACTTTTGCCAAATTCGAACTGACTGCCATTTACAAAGAGCGCGCGAGGAAGACCACGCTTACCGTCACATAGTAATGCACGCACACCCGGTGCAGGAACAAAGCTAATGCCTGCGGCAAACTCATTTGAAATTTGCTCTAGCGATACTTCGTCTTCTAGCGGATATTCAGGAATGCCTTGTTCACTCATGGCTTCTAGAAGTGCCAAAGTAAAGTCTTCACCGTTTATCGCATCTATGAGCTGCTGCTTAAGAATGGCAACATCGCTTGGATTTACCCAAGCACGATTACTTTGCATAGAGCGGCTTGCATCGGTAAAGCGATAATTATGTGCGCCTTTATCCAACATCATCGCCAGGCTTTCCGCTAGTTGCAGATTGTCCGGAGCACGATAACCCACAGAGTAGGTGAGGCTATCTTCAATTGTCGCTCCATCATGAGGCCAGCCCGGTGGTACGTACACCACATCGCCAGGCTCAACCACAACATCTATAACAGGGTCGAAGCCTTCAATTTGTCTTAATTTTGGATGTGGAAAAACTTCTTTATAGTCCGCCGGCTTGCCCACACGCCAGCGTCTTCGGCCCTTACCTTGAACTAAAAATACATCATATTGGTCGATGTGAGCACCAACGCCTGCACCATTGGTGGCGAAGCTCACCATCAGGTCGTCCAATCGCCAATTAGGGATAAAAGAAAAGGGATCTAGTAGAGGGGTTACGTCGGGCACATATTTATCTACGCCTTGAACTAGTAATGTCCATTTGCCCTGACATGCATTGTCAAAATCGGTAATTGGCCCTTGTTCGACATGCCAGCTGCCTTTCACGTTGCTAATAATACGTGCATCCACTTCCGACTCTTGTGCTAGACCGGCAAGATCGTTCTCATCGATAGGATCTACAAAGTTGTCAAAGAAGTGTTTGATGACTACCGGCTTTTGCTGCCAGTAGTTTTTTAGAAAGGTTTCTGCATTAAAGCCGTTTCCAGATTGTGCATCAATAATGTACGAATTGTCGTTAGTGGGCATAGTGTCTCTTATAGTAAGCCAATTAAATGGGCTTAATCTGTTGATTTAAGTATTGTGCGTGGCGTTACAAATATGCGGTAAGCGTTAGCACTTTGTCAAAAGCGAGGTCGAAGTTTATGGGGGGCATTATCGATTATTGAAACATTTATTGCTACCTTGCATTTGCTTCACCTGATTCAGTAGGGAGAGCCGAATTCATAACGGTTCGCATAGATAATTACCCACTCAGCGAAACTTAACATGTTCGTACTCGCGGCGAGTTACTGCAGGTGTAATTCATCTAACTTAGAAATCACGTGCTTTTTAGCTCAATGTTTACATGGCATGGGTGGTTATCAGATGCGCTAGACAGGAGTTAGCAAACGTATGCGCTCATTAGCATTGTTTTCGTGTGCAGCTGTTTTGGTAGGAATGTGGTTTCTTTGCAATTTTCGCTACACATTTTTGACTCACTGAGTTTCCGCTTGTCGTGTTCACGCGTTGAAAGCTCAGTGTTAGCGTTTATATTTGAACCACAAGTGAAATACGTATTAAAGGAACAAGGGTTATTCGCACTCGCGCTAGAGTGATGAATAATCTGTCGTTTAACCAGGCTGTAAGACTTCTCACAAATAGCAATTGTATTAGGTGCTGTGTATTGCTCTAACATTGCAGCCCTATTTACCGTAGTCCCCCAAATATCAAAGCCTGCAAGCGGGCGAGAAGATTGGCCGGCAAGTATAGAGCCTGTCGCAATGCCAACTCGCAGTTGGCTTGAAGATGAAGCTAAAAGGTCGTTGCTATTTACAAGCTCGCGAGCGCGAAATGCGAATTCGATGGCGTTCACCAGAGCGTTCAAAAGCGAGTGTGTTGTACTGCTATGTTCGCCGCTAAAACCAACCGCAATATATTGATCGCCGTTGGTTTTTAATGGCGAAAGGTGTAAATCAGCGGCAAGCACATCGAATTCAGAAAACAGGCTATCTACAAGTCTGGCGCATGTAATGTCGCCATATTTAACTGAGAGTTGTTGGAAGCCTGATAGGTCACAAAAAATGACGACGGCATTTTTTATACAGCTTTTTAAATTCGTGGCACTACTTTTGGTTTCCTGCGTTGTACTTAAGACCTTCGAAACGGTGGGAGAAAGTACAACACAGTGTTTTTCCTGCAATGAGAAAAGAGTGTGGTTCGTGTTGCGTAAATCCATTTGCGTGCTCCCACGGGTATGTGAAAATTCAATGTAGAGAAATTTAGGAATAAAAAAAACGCGGTACTAATGACCGCGTTTTTCAGTGTAGTGGAAAGCGTAAGGGCTTATAACTGATCTACAAGCCTGATTGCATCGCCAATGTATGTAGCAGGCGTTAATGCCTTAAGCTCTGCTTTGGCCGCTTCTGGCATATCTAGGTTATCAATAAATTCAGCAATGACCTCAGCGTTTACTTTCTTACCACGGGTCAGTTCTTTTAGCTTCTCGTATGGCTTTTCAATACCGTAACGACGCATAACAGTTTGAATAGGCTCTGCAAGCAGTTCCCAATTGTTGTTTAGCTCGTTAAGTAAGCTTTGCTCATTAACTTCTAACTTGCTGATACCTTTCAAAGTAGCCTGATACGCAATAACCGCATAACCTACACCGACGCCAAGGTTACGTAGTACGGTTGAGTCAGTAAGGTCACGTTGCCAGCGAGAGATAGGAAGCTTAGCTGCTAAATGGTCAAAAATAGCGTTCGCCAGACCTAAGTTACCTTCTGAATTTTCGAAATCGATAGGGTTAACTTTGTGTGGCATGGTAGAAGAGCCGATTTCGCCAGCTACCGTTTTTTGCTTGAAGTGACCCAGTGCAATGTAACCCCAAACGTCACGGTCGAAATCGATAAGAATGGTGTTAAAGCGCGCAATGGCATCAAACATTTCTGCAATATAGTCATGCGGCTCTATTTGCGTAGTGAACGGGTTCCAGGTTAGACCTAGTGAGGTAACAAACTTCTCTGAAACTTCGTGCCAATCTACATCTTTATACGCTGACAAGTGTGCATTGTAGTTACCCACTGCACCGTTAATCTTACCAAGTAACTCAACACCTGCGATTTGGCTACGCTGACGCTTTAGGCGAATAGCCACGTTTGCCATTTCTTTACCCATGGTGGTAGGTGAAGCAGGCTGACCGTGAGTACGTGCCATCATAGGTACGTTCTGGTAGCGCTTAGCAAGCTCTACTAGCGCTTCAATTAATTTGTCACAGTAAGGAAGAATAACGGTCTCGCGGGCTTCGCGAAGCATTAAGCCATGTGAAAGGTTGTTGATGTCTTCAGACGTACACGCAAAGTGGATAAACTCATTTACTGCTGAAAGCTCACTATTGTCGGCAACCTTCTCTTTAAGAAAGTATTCAACCGCTTTCACATCGTGGTTTGTTGTGCGCTCGATTTCTTTGATGCGCATGGCATCTTCAACACTAAATTCAGCTACTATTTTGTCTAGTAGTGCATTTGACGTGTCTGTAAAAGCGGGAACTTCTTCAATTTGTGGGTTAGTAGACAGCATTTGTAACCAACGTACTTCTACTTCTACACGGTATTTTAATAAGCCGTACTCACTGAAAATACTGCGTAATTCTACGCTTTTGCCAGCATATCGACCATCGACAGGGGAAATTGCAGTTAACTGACTCAGTTCCACCTTAAGCTCCTCACTAGTTTATTAATCGTAGTGCTTTAACAGCACTGTTAAGAATGTGTTTGCGTTTAAATAAAATGTTTCTTCGTTTTCCACCCATCTGACGCCACATTACTGCAGCCCTAACACCTGCAAGCAAAAGCGCACGCACTTTATGCTGAGTAGCAGGTTGGCTTAAATAATCTGGGTTACCAGCTACCTGAATACGCGGTGCTAGCGGACTGATGATATCGCTGTAAATGCTCGCTAAAGAGGAGACTATTTGTGGGTTTTGGAAATCGATGTGAGCAAGCTGGCGCTGAACATGGGAAATACGTTCGCCCAGTTCCTGCATTGCTTTAGGCTTTCTCGCTAGCTTTCTTTCAAGGCCTAGAATACTAGCTATATAGCGGGTTAATTCCGTATCTTTTGTTGCTTGTTTGTCAGATAGCTGTGCTGCGAGTGTGGTGTAACCGGTTTTTAAGTTAGCGAGCTGGCCGAAAACCTGTTGAGGTGTTTCTGGGTCAGTAACCAGTATGCTCGATAAGCTGGCCTCTATAGCCTCGTTATCGGCAGAACCTCGTCTGGCAAGCTGTTGAACCAGCGCAGCAGCTTGACATACACCTGCAAGTGCTAGGTTATTTTCTATGTCGGTATCTAACATCAGCGAATATAACTCTCAATAATACCGCCGCCAAGGCAAACTTCGTCACTATAGAACACCGCTGACTGCCCCGGCGTTACCGCCTTCTGCGGCTCATCAAACATCACTTCAATGGTGTCGTCTTGAGTTGGCGTTATTGTACATGGGATATCGGCCTGACGATAACGGGTTTTAACTACCGCGCGCACAGGTTCTGTAATTGTTTTTCTATCCACCCAGTGTAGCTGCTTTGCTACCAAGCCTTTCGAGTATAGGCGAGGGTGGTCGGCACCTTGGCCCACAATAAGCACGTTGCGAGCAACATCTTTATCTACCACATACCAAGGGTCGTCACCGTATTTGGCTAATCCACCAATGTGTAAGCCTTTACGTTGACCTAGCGTGTGATACATCAAGCCTTCGTGTTGGCCAATTTCTTCGCCTTCTGCTGTTTCAATAACGCCAGGCTGAGCTGGAAGGTAACGAGCAAGGAAGTCTTTAAATTTGCGTTCACCAATAAAGCAAATCCCGGTAGAGTCTTTCTTATCGTGAGTGATAAGACCTTGCTCCTCGGCAATTTTGCGAACTAATGGCTTTTCGATGTCGCCCACAGGGAAGAGCGTTTTTGCAACATGCTCTTCGCCTAACGTGTAAAGAAAGTAGCTCTGGTCTTTGTTGTTATCAAGACCGCGTAGCATTTGCCATTTACCGTCAACTTCTCGGCGACGAACATAGTGACCAGTAGCAATGTAGTCAGCGCCAAGGTCTTCTGCTGCAAATTCAAGAAACGCTTTAAACTTAATTTCTTTGTTGCACATAATATCTGGGTTTGGCGTACGGCCCGCTTTGTATTCCTCTAAGAAATACTCAAACACGTTATCCCAGTATTCTGCTGCAAAGTTAATGGTGTGCAGTTCAATGCCTAGTTTGTCAGCAACCGCTTGTGCATCTTTTAAATCTTCCGCTGCGGCACAGTATTCATCGTTGTCGTCTTCTTCCCAGTTTTTCATGAAGAGACCTTCAACCTGATAACCCTGTTGTTGGAGTAGGTAGGCTGAAACAGACGAATCGACACCGCCGGACATTCCGACGATCACTTTTTTGCTGGCGTTAGATTCAATATCACTCACTATGGATTGCACACTCATTTGATTAATAAAAAGAAACCGTATTTGTTAAATCAGTCACCAATTAACATGTTGATAAATATGCTAAGGCGCTTACCCACTTAGTGGGCTGTACCACTAATCAGCCATTTACAAATCGGCCCGTTTTCGAGGTCGCGGATTTTATCAGATTCCGATAGCTAATTCACATTTAATCCTTATCTGATTAAGTAATTAAATATGTGCCAAGCGGCCGTTGGCCTTTGCTGTAAAAAATTGTCTATATGCAAAGATGAACAGCAACCTTTAACAGCGCTAAAAATCCGTGACGTTTCGGTGCCTCTTTTAGTGTGGTCAAGGAAGGTGATTTCAAGTATTAGAAATTGAATTGCCTTTAAAAGTGAACGTAGCTGCCATTATCAATACCATCAATGGTCCAATTACCCACGCGATATCTGATGAGCCGAAGGGTGGGGTAGCCGACGTGCGCTGTCATACGTCGCACTTGTCTGTTTCTGCCTTCTGTAATGGTAATTTCTACCCAGCTAGTAGGGATCGACTGTCTAAAGCGTACGGGCGGATTCCGCGGCCACACGCTAGGTGCTTCCATGGCCTTTACTTTAGCGGGGCGAGTCATTCCATCTTTTAATTCCACGCCGTCACGCAGCGCCTGCATTGCTTTTTCGTCCATAATACCTTCAACTTGCACCCAATAGGTTTTGCTGGTTTTAGCTTTTGGGTTAGCAAGTTTATGCTGAAGCTTTCCGTCATTGGTGAGTACGAGAAGACCTTCCGAATCTCTGTCGAGTCGTCCTGCGGCATACACACCGGGAACATCAATATAGTCCTTTAGGGTTTCTCTACCGTCTGCATCAGTAAATTGAGAAAGAACTTGAAAGGGCTTATTAAAAAGCACCACTTTAGCGTTTGAAGACATATTACTTCCGCTTGTTTAAATTCAAAATTTCGGGGGGGATTTTACGACAAATGACGATGCTTCGCATGGGAAAATCAACCGCAAATAGTGGTTTGCTCAATGAAGTTTGTCGATAAATTCGGTGATCTTATGAGTTAAGACAATGGTATGACTTGTAACTCAAACTTTCGACCCTATACTAATGGTCGCTCCCATTTTTATAAGAGAGCGCATCTGCATAATTATTAGACAGTTTTAGCAGTGATAAGCGGGCTTGCTTATACATCGTATCTCGAAATTGCGTACGACTAGGTAGTCGAGTGCAAAGCCATGAGATGCATATTGCTAACATAGGGAATTGAATAATATGTAGGGAAGAAAACAGCAAGTGACCTAGTGCTTAATAAAAGCAAAAGGTGGAAAACATCAAATACGTTTCGCAATGACTGTGGGCGTGACATGAACATGTTGCGGGTTGTTGCGACCTAATGGACTAAAGACGACAGTACCCTGTCGAGAAAATTGAGGTATATAATGACCAAGTCTAAGATCATCTACACGAAGACTGATGAAGCGCCAATGCTGGCGACTTACTCACTTCTTCCAATCATCCAGAAGTTTGCTGCGGCTGCAGATATCGACGTTGAGCTAAGCGATATTTCACTTGCTGCACGTGTTTTGGCAAATTTCCCTGAGTATCTTTCAGAAGAACAAAGAGTGCCAGACGCGTTAGCTGAACTGGGTGAGATGACCCAAGACCCGAACGCTAACATCATCAAGCTTCCAAACATCAGTGCCTCAATTCCACAGCTTCGTGCAACTATCAAAGAATTAAACGCAAAAGGCTTTAACGTACCAGCGTTCCCTGATTCACCAAAAACTGCTGAAGAAGAAGACATTCGCGAACGTTACGGTAAGGTGCTAGGTAGTGCAGTAAACCCTGTATTACGTGAAGGTAACTCAGATCGCCGTGCCCCAACTGCAGTTAAAAATTATGCACGCAAGCACCCGCATTCAATGGGTGAGTGGTCTCAAGCTTCTCGTTCGCACGTAGCGCACATGCGCGGTGGCGATTTCTACTCTGGTGAGAAATCAGTGACAGTTGAGAAAGACGGTCACGTTAGCATCGAATTTACGGGTAAAGATGGCAGCAAGAAAACCCTTAAACCGCGTGTAGATTTGCTAGCTGGCGAAGTTATCGACGGCATGTTTATGAGCAAAAAAGCGCTGTGTGAATTCTTCGAAGAGCAAATTGAAGATGCGAAAAACACAGGCATTCTTTTCTCACTACACGTAAAAGCGACCATGATGAAGGTGTCTCACCCAATCGTATTCGGTCACTGTGTAAAAGTATTTTACAAAGATCTATTCAACAAATGGGGTGACCTGTTTGAAGAGCTAGGTGTTAACCCTAACAACGGTCTTGGTAGCGTTTACGACAAAATTGCAAGCCTACCTGAAAGCCAGCGCTCAGAAATTCAAAAAGATATCAACGCATGTTATGCCGACCGCCCTCCAATGGCGATGGTGAACTCTGACAAAGGTATCTCGAACCTTCACGTGCCAAGTGATGTAATCGTTGATGCTTCTATGCCAGCCATGATTCGTAACTCTGGTCAAATGTGGGGACCAGATGGAAAGGCGCACGACACGAAAGCGGTGATTCCAGAAAGTACTTATGCAACCATTTACCAGGAAGTTATCAACTTCTGTAAAACGCATGGTGCATTCGACCCGACAACGATGGGTACAGTGCCTAACGTTGGTCTAATGGCGCAAAAAGCAGAAGAGTACGGTTCACACGACAAAACGTTTGAACTAGAAGCAGACGGTACGGTGTCGATTATTGACCAAGACGGCAATGTTCTTATCTCTCACGATGTTGAAGAAGGTGATATCTGGCGTATGTGTCAGGTGAAAGACGCACCTATTCAAGATTGGGTTAAGCTAGCGGTAACGCGTTCACGTCAATCTGGTATGCCTGCGGTATTCTGGCTAGATGACGAACGTGCTCACGATGCGCAACTTATCAAGAAAGTTGAAAAGTACCTACAAGACCATGATACCAACGGTCTAGACATTCAAATTATGTCTCCAGTACGCGCTATTCGCTACAGCATGGAACGTGCAATTCGCGGTCTGGATACCATTTCAGTAACGGGTAACGTACTTCGTGATTACCTTACTGATTTGTTCCCAATCCTAGAGCTTGGTACCAGTGCTAAAATGCTATCAATTGTTCCGTTGATGGCTGGTGGTGGCCTTTATGAAACGGGCGCGGGCGGCAGTGCACCTAAGCACGTGCAACAGTTCGTTGAAGAAGGTCACTTGCGTTGGGACTCACTCGGTGAATTCCTGGCACTTGCTGTATCGCTAGAAGATGTTGCTATTAAGCACAGCAACACCAAAGCAAAAGTTATTGCTACTGCACTTGATAAAGCAACGGAAAAACTACTAAACAACGGTAAGTCTCCGCTTCGTAAAGCAGGTCAGTTGGACAACCGTGGTAGCCATGTTTACCTAGGTCTATACTGGGCTGAAGAAGTAGCGAACCAAACGGAAGACGCAGATCTAGCTGCGCAATTTAAGCCAGTGTATGAAGAGTTGTCTGCGAAAATTGACGACATCTTGGCTGAGATTGATGCAACGCAAGGTAGCGCGCAAGAAATTGGTGGTTACTACTACCCTGACGAAGACAAGCTTTTCGCAACCATGTCTCCAAGTAAGACATTAAAAGCTATCTTAGGCGCATAGTATTTTGTGTATATGCGTTAGGCTTATAGGTCTAGCGCATAGGATAGTACTCTCAAACCTGAGAAGCTATTTCAAAACAAGGTTTAAAAGCCCTCTCTTCAAACGAGAGGGCTTTTTTTATGTAGAACCACTATACCTGCGCTAACACGCGGCGATTACGAACATTTTAAACCTAGCTGAGTAGGCAATGGTCTACGCGGACGGGTATAAGGGGTAATAAGGGGTAGGGCGATATACCTTATGTTATGGAAACGAATGTATAAGCGGGAGATAAAAGGAACAGGAAAAAAGCTCGTTGATTGTCTAATTTGAACTATTACGCAACTTTAATCACAACGTTAAGATAACGTAATGCTTATTGTTGTGGGGAAAATTAAAACGCACTTATCCGCACAGGCGCTTTACTGCACCTACACATTTTGAATGGCAAGAAAAGCAAAAGCCCGACGCAAAAGGTCAGGCTTTGAAAATTCTTTTCTTAACGCTCTGGTTCTTCTTTGAAGCCAATGTTCTCAGCGTGAAGACCTTTAGGCCCTTGCTGAACTTCGAACGTTACTTCTTGACCCGCTTTTAGCGAACGGTAGCCTTCCATCTGAATCGTAGAGTAATGCGCGAAAATATCTTCACCGCCGTCCTCAGGAACGATAAATCCAAAACCCTTTGCGTTGTTAAACCATTTAACTTTGCCAACCGCCATACTTCGACTTCCTCTTAATCCTTGAACTCACGAGTATATGCCCCCATTATAGATCCGGAGACACGGTGGAAAGAGTATTGATTGTAGCTGCTACGCAGTAAGTTATGTCGTAGCTAACGTGCAATACTCAAAACCACTATACAAAATGTAGATTTTTTAACCATATTATGTCAAGGGCAAATGTGAATAAATTTATCCAAAAGTTTGTACACATATGTGCCATTAAACCACTATTATTAAGTTATGAGTAAAGACAACGCTATTAGTATCGAAAAGGAAAAACAGAAAGACGCGCAGCGACAGAAGCCGCAGCCGCCTCCCATGTATAAAGTGTTGTTGAACAATGACGACTATACACCGATGGATTTTGTCATTGAGGTACTCATGCAGTTTTTCAATATGGACGCTGAGAAAGCCAACCAACTTATGCTGACCGTTCATTATCAAGGAAAAGCCGTGTGTGGCATTTTTACTGCTGAGATAGCAGAGACAAAAGTGATGCAGGTTAATCAGTACGCACGCAAACATCAGCACCCGTTGATGTGCACGATGGAGCAGGCATAAGGTTTTTTGTAGAGGGCGAGCAATATGTTAAATAAAGAATTAGAACAAACGTTAAATAACGCGTTTGTATTTGCCAGAGAGCATCGTCATGAGTTTATGACGGTTGAGCACTTGTTGTTGGCATTGCTTGATAACTCAGCTGCTCGCGATGCGCTCAAAGCATGTGGTGCCGATATTGAGGCAATTAAAAGCGAACTGTTAGCTTTTGTTAAAGATACTACGCCTCTCATTTTAGATGACCAGTTAAACGAACGCGAAACTCAGCCCACGCTCGGTTTCCAGCGCGTGCTGCAGCGTGCGGTATTCCACGTTCAGTCGTCTGGTAAGGACGAAGTTACTGGCGCCAACGTACTTGTTGCTATATTCAGCGAGCAAGAGTCTCAGGCCGTTTATATTCTCAAAAAGGCGGATGTAACGCGCTTGGATGTGGTGAACTTCATTAGCCATGGCGTAAGCAAAGCGGATGATGATGAGCCTGTAAACCCTGAAGCGTCGGAAGAGGCTGAAGCAGGCGAAGAAGGTGGCTCAGCATTAAGCAAATACGCAACTGATCTAAATCGTCATGCGAAAGACGGCAAAATAGACCCGTTGATTGGCCGCGATTCGGAAGTAGAGCGCACTATTCAAATTCTATGTCGTCGTCGCAAAAACAACCCGCTGCTTGTGGGTGAAGCGGGCGTAGGTAAAACGGCGATCGCAGAAGGTCTTGCATACAGAATCGTTAACGAAGACGTGCCGGATGTTATTGCTGAAAGTACCGTTTATTCACTGGATTTAGGTGGCCTTCTTGCTGGTACCAAATACCGTGGTGACTTTGAGAAGCGTTTGAAAGCAATTCTGAAAGAGCTTGGCAAAGACAAGAATGCCATTTTGTTTATTGATGAAATTCATACCATTATTGGTGCTGGCGCTGCGTCGGGCGGTGTAATGGATGCGTCAAATTTACTTAAGCCTAAGCTATCAAGTGGTGAACTTCGCTGTATCGGCTCAACCACATATCAAGAATATCAAGGTATTTTCGAGAAAGACCGCGCCCTTGCACGTCGTTTCCAGAAAGTTGACGTTACTGAACCTAGCGTCAGCGATACCACAAAGATACTGCTTGGCCTTAAGAGTCGCTACGAAGAGCACCACAATGTGCGTTTCACTCAAAAGGCGATTCAAGCTGCGGCGGAATTGTCGGCTAAATACATCAACGAACGTCATCTTCCAGATAAAGCCATTGATGTAATGGATGAGGCAGGCGCAAGCCAGCGCTTATTGCCGCCTTCTAAGCGCAAAAAAACGATTGGTGTGGGCGACATAGAGCAAATTATTGCAAAAATGGCGCGTATCCCTGAGAAGTCTGTATCGGCTTCTGACAAAGAGGTGCTTAAGAACCTTGGCCGCAACCTTAAAATGGTCGTGTTTGGTCAGGATAAGGCGATAGAGACGCTTAATGACGCTATATTGCTATCACGTTCTGGACTTGGTGCTGAAGCAAAACCAATTGGTAGTTTCTTATTCGCCGGTCCAACTGGTGTTGGTAAAACAGAAGTAACCCAACAGCTGGCCAAAATCATGGGTGTTGAGCTTGTACGTTTTGATATGTCTGAGTACATGGAACGTCATGCAGTTAGCCGCCTCATTGGTGCGCCTCCTGGTTACGTTGGTTTTGATCAAGGCGGTCTGTTAACAGATGCGGTAATCAAAAACCCGTACTCAGTAGTGCTGTTAGATGAAATTGAGAAAGCGCATAGCGATATCTACAATATTCTTCTTCAGGTTATGGACCACGGTACGCTGACTGATAACAATGGACGTAAGGTTGACTTTAGAAACGTAGTGTTAGTGATGACCACCAACGCAGGTGTTCAAGAAACCGTACGTAAATCTATTGGCTTTAAGCAGCAAGATCACAGTCACGATGCGATGTCTGAAATCAATAAGGTGTTTACACCTGAATTCAGAAACCGCCTAGATGGTATTATTTGGTTTAATCATCTTGATCCTGAAATCATCTTGCAGGTGGTAGATAAGTTCATTATTGAGCTTCAGGCACAGCTTGACGTTAAAGGCGTGTCGCTAGAGGTCACCAGTGCAGCCTGCGCTTACATGGCTGAGAAAGGCTATGATAAGGCAATGGGAGCACGTCCTATGGCGCGCGTCATTAAAGATGACCTGAAGAAAGAGTTAGCGAACGAGCTATTGTTTGGCGAGTTATCTAAAGGCGGAAACGTTAAAGTAGACTGCGTTGATGACAAACTTACCTTTGAGTACACAGGTGTAGGTGCAACGTCTGAAGAAGCAGAGCCAAGCTAATGTAAGAAAGCATGTAGCGCTAGGTAGAAAGACTAATGTCGTCTATCAAGCGCTATATCTTCGTTAGCAATTTTGGTTCTAAGCGATAGTGCTTCGAGGATGAAATAGCTAAAACCCAGATACGAAAAAGCCCGATCTTAATCGGGCTTTTTTTATGCGTTACCGCTTAAATGGCTCATTATCTTGCGCGATAAACGATACGACCTTTGGTCAAATCGTAAGGAGTCATCTCAACGGTGACCTTATCGCCAGTAAGAATACGGATATAGTTCTTACGCATTTTACCAGAGATGTGTGCAGTCACTACGTGACCGTTTTCTAGTTCAACGCGGAACATAGTGTTAGGTAGCGTGTCTAACACAGTACCTTCCATTTCAATACAATCTTCTTTTGCCATGTAAAGCAGTTACCTCAGTAATTCAAAATTTTTGCCGCGCAGACCTTACCCAATCTTGGGTTCGGTGTAAAGCAATTAAGTGGGTATTTTACTATTTTTGCTAAATAGATGCCATTCATTGTCACTAAACTGCTCAAATGGCAAAAATTTGTGTTTATAAGACATTTTTTGACAACCCTCTACGTAATAGCCCAAATAAACATAGTGGTGACTTAAACGCCTCGCTTCCTCAATTTGCATGAGTATCATCCATGTACCTAAAGACGCAGAGCTATAGTCAGGGTCGAAAAACGTGTAGAGCGCAGAGAGTGCACCCATATGTTCGTTAGCATCGAAAACGTCAGTTACAGCCACTGCAATGAGCTTGTCGCCATCATAGGCCTCTAGGTAATGGGTTGTCATCCAATCACACAAAACGAAATTGTCGAACTGGGTTCGTGAAGGCGGATACATACTACCGTCGGCATGTCGCTCCGTAATGTAACGTTCATACAACGGGTAGTATGTGCTTTTAGTTTCACTAACTAGCTGAACGCGAAACCCTTGGTTGGCCTTTAACAGCCTTTTTTGACTGCGAGAGGGGGTATAAGCATTCACCGGAATTCGCACCGACTTACACGCCTTGCAGGCTGGGCAGTGTGGACGGTAAATTTGTTCACCGCTTCGTCGAAATCCCACTTGAATAAGTTGCGAGTATCGCCACGCCTGAAAATCATTGTTTTCGGCGTATACTAATAATTGCTCTTGCTCATCGGGCAAATAGCTACATGAAAATGATTGGGTTATACCAAACTTCACGGAGTAATCACTCTTGGCTTCCAACGATTAAGGTAGTCTGCTGACAGCCTACCGTCTTCAGTTAAAGTGTGGTTGTTGTTTTCCAGTTTTTCAATAAAGTTTTCACGGGATAACACATTCGCACCAAGGGATGCCAAATGATCGGTAGGAAGCTGGCAATCAATAAAGGCCATATCGTGAGACTTCATGTGCTCAACCAACGCCATCATAGCAAGTTTTGACGTATTACTTTCCCGGTGAAACATCGATTCACCGCAATATACCTTGCCAATTCCAACGCCATATAGTCCACCCACCAGTGTTTCGCCGTCCCAAACTTCCACAGAGTGTGCTAAACCCAAACCATTGAGCTGCCGGTAAGCCCCAATCATGTCATCGGTAATCCATGTTTCGCTATTGAGTTCACCTGTGTTTGGATTTTTACGAGGGGTTGATGAACAGGCTTCAATTACTCGGTCGAACGCGTAATTTAACGTTACCGTGTATTTTTGTTTTCGAGCAAGCTTCTTAAGGCTTTTCGATGCGACAAAATTGTCGAGTTCAATAATGGCTCTGGGGTCGGGTGACCACCACAACAGGGGTTCGTCATCACTGAACCAAGGGAAAATGCCCTGTGAGTAGGCAGAAAATAAACGTGCAGGGCTGAGGTCGCCACCAAATGCTAGCAGGCCGTTAGGTTCGTCTAATGCAGTGTCGACTGGAGGGAAGGGCGCGCCTTCTTCGATGTAATGTAACGCTATCATAATCGGGCCAGAAAAAAGCCCCACTGAACAGCAGGGCTTGGGAAACAGTATTAACCTTGTTCAGGCATCGTACCGTCTAAGTATTTTTCAGCATCTAGCGCCGCCATACATCCTGTACCTGCTGATGTAATGGCCTGACGATAAATATGATCGCTCACGTCACCTGCAGCAAACACACCTTCAACGCTTGTTTGCGTCGCATTGCCGTTTGTACCGCTGTTTACAACGATATAGCCATCTTTCATTTCAAGCTGCCCATCAAAGATATCGGTATTCGGTTTGTGACCGATAGCAACGAATAGACCCATAACATCAAGCTCTTCAGTGGCATCACTGTTCGTATCTTTAATACGGACTTTGGTTACACCCATTTCGTCACCGAGCACTTCATCTAGTGTACGGTTTAAGTGTAATACCACGTTACCGTTTTCTGCTTTATCACGAAGGCGTTGCTCAAGAATTTTTTCACTTCTAAAGCTATCTCTTCTGTGAATAACATGTACTTCTGATGCAATGTTTGAAAGGTAAAGCGCCTCTTCAACAGCGGTGTTACCACCACCAATTACCGCTACTTTTTGATTGCGGTAGAAGAAACCGTCACAGGTTGCACAAGCAGATACACCTTTACCCATAAACGCTTGCTCTGATTCAAGACCAAGGTATTTAGCCGAAGCACCTGTAGCAATGATTAGTGCGTCACACGTATAAGTACCGCTATCTCCGTAAAGCGTGAAAGGGCGCTTCGAAAAGTCGGTCTTATTGATGTGATCGAAAATAATTTCAGTATCGAACTTTTCAGCATGCTTTTGCATACGAACCATTAGATCAGGACCAGTAAGGCCTTCAGGATCGCCCGGCCAGTTTTCTACTTCTGTCGTGGTAGTAAGCTGTCCGCCTTGTTGAATACCAGTTAACAGTACAGGTTTAAGGTTTGCACGTGCAGCATAAACCGCTGCTGAATAACCTGCAGGGCCTGAACCCAAGATAAGTAGACGGACGTGTCTGCTTTCTGCCATTTTCCTCTCCAAATAATTCACCCAATAGGGTTACTTATAAAATTTCTCTTAGAAAGCTAGGTAGGGGCGAAAATCTGTAAATCAAGCTCAACACCTAGTTACTTTTATTATAGTAATTTGCCAGCGCAACATCTGCAGGTCGTTATTCACTTGCTTTAACAAAAGTAACAACAAAGCCATGCAGCACAATGTTTAGGCTTAAGCTCTATATGATGCCTTTAAGCGAGAAAAATGTCACTTAAAGATAGATTGAACTTATACCTTTTAATTATTAACGTACGGTGTGTTAGTTACACAACGCCGATCTTCACAGCAGACCATAAGGCAGCCGCCACATCAACGAAACTTAATTAACTACAGTGCAATCGTATTTGATAAGATCGATGTTGATAGTTTATCGCTGTAATTACGTACTGATTTAGAAGAACCAGTTTGTATTAGCCAAAAAGCGGATTACAATTTAATTATAACTATCGAATAATGACGTGAGTGATATCAGTATTAATGCTGATAGTAAGGTTTATCAAAGAGGTGAGGCATGTCTCAATCAATAATGACAATGTTGAAAAACGGTCAGCAGTACATGAAGACATGGCCTGTAAGAAAAGAACTCTATGCCTTTTTCCCAGAGTGTAGAGTTGTAGCAGCGACTAAGTTTGCAATTAAAACCATGCCGCCAGTGGCTATGGTTTCATGCGCGCTGCTCTATCAGAGTTTAGGCGCCGATTATCTACCTCAAACCATTACCATAGGTGCTTTCTTCTTAAGTCTGCCTATGCAAGGTTTGCTTTGGCTAGGACATCGCTCTGACCAATACCTTCCACCACAACTGAAAAGCTGGTACCAAGAAATCCACTCAAAAATGCGCTCGCAAGGTGTGGCTATGACCAATGCTAAATCAAAACCAAAATATAAAGAGCTAGCGCAACTTCTTAAGACAGCGTTTAACGATTTAGACAACGCATTTACTAAACACTGGTTTAATTAACAGCACGTATCCTGTAAATACCGCTCGTCAGACAGCGTCTTGGGTCAATTGGCTTTTAGGCTGCCAACGGCTGGTGCGCGAAGCAAGGCCTGACACTTCCTACATTTGTATTGTGCCCCTTTTAAAATATTATTGTGCCTGCGTGTACTTAGCGCATAAGTGTCACAGTCACACACATAATGAAAAGTGCGGGCTACCCGTTTCACGTCAAATTGATGGGTAGCACTAGGCGTGCAGTTAAATACGCTGCGCATTACCGACTGCCATTCTTTGCCGTGGGGCTGAACTCTGCCAAACAGAACCCATACCAACAAATGGCTGACTTCGTGTGGTACCACGTCACTTAAAAAGGCATCGATATTATCTTTAAACAGAAGTGGGTGAAAATTCACGCGGTTTTGCTGTAAAAACGCAGTGCCCGCATTTTTCCCCGACCGTCTAAAAGTGATGGTAGGGCGCTTGAACGTTTGCTTGAAGTATTGCTCTGCTTGCTCATAGCAATAAAAAACAGCGTCGGTAATAACGCGACGCTGTTCTTGAGTTAAGTCATTTGAAGCGATGTTGCTGCCTCTGTCTTTTTACTGTTTCTACTTATTTGCTGCGCGTATTATTTAACGTCACAAGGTAAACATAGCACGTAGGTACCCTTAGGGTCGTTTAGTTGGTTTACTAAACTGAACTCTTTAAGTACGCGCTTAAATTCATTTACCAGTGCAGAGTCGGCATGGGCAAATTGCCATTTGCCCACAAACGTCATTGCCTGGCCAAAGAATTCCTTCCAGAAAATTTCCTGGGCACTCAGCGTACGTTGTACGTAGAACGTATCATAATTTTCTAGCTCGGCGAGCTCGGCTGCAGCAACTACAGCATCGTCAACCGTACCAAGCTGGTCTACTAGACCAAGTTCAATGGCATCTTCGCCAATCCACACGCGTCCTTGGGCAACACTATCCACTTCTTCTACCGACATACCACGAGCATTTGAAACCAACGACAAGAAGTTTCCGTAAGTGTTTTCAACGTTGCGCTGAAGAATCTGACCGAATTCTGGTGCTAGTGGACGCACAGTAGAGAAGCCTGCAAGCTCTGTAGAGCCCACACCATCACTGTGAATACCTAAATAATCCAGTGAATTCTCGTAGGTCATAAACATACCAAACACGCCAATCGAGCCTGTAATTGTGCTAGGGCTTGCAATTATTCTATCGGTACTTGCTGCAATCCAATAACCGCCTGAAGCTGCATAGGTGCTCATAGAAGCAATAACGGGCTTACCTGCTTGTTGTAGCTGCAACACTTCCTGACGGATAATTTCAGAGGCGAATGCGCTGCCTCCAGGAGAATCAATCTGGAGAACCACTGCTTTTACGTTGTCATCAAGACGAGCCTTACGCAGAAGACGCGCAGTGCTGTCGCCACCTATGGTACCGGCTTTTTGATTACCGTCTAAGATGGTGCCCTTGGCAACTACAATCGCCACTTTATCCATGTCTGACTCGATAACCGGCATAGGCGGGTTAACAACTTTAAGATAGGTATTGAACGAAGTGAGGTTAACGCCGTGATTGTTTTCATCTTCACCGACTAACTCAGTAAGCTCCAATCTTACTTCTTCGCGGGTCTTCAATGCGTCTACCCAATTATTCTCAAGCGCATACTGTGCGAAATCGCCGCCTGCCGCTTCAAACTTTGCTAATAAACCTTCAAGGGTCTCGTCAAAGTTTGCTTCATCGATACCGCGAGCTGCTGCTACATCCGCTTTGTATTGCGCCCAGTAACCATCTAACCACTGTTTCTCCGCTTCTTTTGCTTCTTCAGACATATCATTTCGCATGATAGGCTCAACAGCAGATTTATAAGTACCAACCCGGAAGATATGCGTGGTTACTTTTAACTTTTCTAGCATGTCTTTGAAGTACATGCCATAACGGCCGTAGCCTTCAAACATTAACCCGCCCATTGGGTTCAGATAGATGCTATCAGCGTGTGCTGCCAAGTAATATTGGTCTTGGGAAAAGTAATCGCCAATGGCATAAACGGGCTTTTCAGATTCTTTAAATGCGTCAATAGCATTAGCTACGGTGCGTAACTTGTCTAAACCACCGCCGGTAAGACCTTGAAGGTCAAGAACCAAAGCTTTAATACGGCGATCTTTTTGCGCATTTTCAAGCACTTTCACTACATCGCGTACCAGTACTTCTGGGTTTTCAGGTTCACTGCCTAGCGATTCTTGTAAGAACTGTTCGAAAGGATCAATGCTTTCTTTTTCTATAACTAGCTTGCCGTTAAGCGTAAGAAACAAAGCACTGTCTTTGTTTACGGTAAACTGTTCATCGTCCTGACCAGTTATTGCGATTATCAATCCAACAAAAATAACAATGAATATCAAATTAAAGAAAAGTTTGCGGGTGAAGTTAAGCACCGTCCACAAGCCAATAAACAAGGATTTAGTCCAATTTCCTTTGGCTGCCATTTTAATCACTACCTTTTTTTGAATTAACTAACCAGAGCAAGATAGATCAGGCATACCTTACTCACGTACTGCATTCTATTATGTTACCTAAATCGAGTAAGATCGCGAACTTAATTGTAATTTTTTGTGAGTGTCTTTGTTTTCGGCGACTTACGATGACTTTTATTCTGCGTTCTTTTTTTCGTCTTGTTCCAGCCACTTTCGAATGAGGGAGGCAATACGTTTGTGACTATCCTCGCTCATCGTCATAAGAAATTTTCCATTCTTTGCTTTATAGCCGGTTTTTCCATGGCCCTTTTTCATTAGTCGTAAAAACGGTGAGGGCTTATTTTCGCGCGATGAAATTTTTTTCATAAAGTGCCGTTCTTATTTCTTAATCACACAAAGTAGGCAAAACAATGACACACATTTACCAACAAATCGTAGCCCGACTGCAAGTGGCAGATGGCATTCCTTTACTTTTATTACGCTTGTATTTAGCACCAGTGATGATACAGGCTGGTTGGAATAAAGCATCCAGTTTCGACAGTATTGTAGATTGGTTTGGTAACGATGATTATGGGCTTGGTTTACCAATACCTTTGGTAATGGCGTTCTTAGCTACAGCCGCAGAACTCGTGGGCGGTGTTCTATTGTTATTGGGTGCATTGACGCGCTTGGTGAGTATTCCATTAATGGTAACCATGATAGTCGCTATGGTGAGTGTTCACGCTAAGAATGGATGGCTCGCTATTGCTGATGCGTCTTCATGGTTAGCCGACGGTACTATCTTACTGAATGAAAACATTATGGCTGCGCCAGAAAAGCTTGCGGCAGCTAAATCATTGTTACAAGAGCATGGCCATTATGACTGGCTTACATCCAGCGGTAACTTTGTGGTACTTAACAACGGCATCGAATTCGCTGCGACCTATTTTATTATGCTTTTAGTTTTGTTTATCTATGGTGGTGGACGCTTCTTTAGTGTCGATTACTATGTGAATAAAGCCATGCGTTCTAAAAGTAATTAGGGACGCTCCATTTCCTGTACAAAAGGCCGGAATTTTCTGGTCTTTTTCGTTTATGAACCGTAGGATCTAGCAATCAGGTTAGGTAAATTATTGTTGTTGGCACGCTTTTCTCGATTATGAAAATCGAAGCGTGATAACAGCAACGCGAAAAAATAAAGTAGGGACGTAAATGGACGCATTAACATTGTTACTCAACAGAAGTTCTCAGCCTCGATTGGAAGCGCCAGCACCTAGTGGAGATGCCTTAGAGAATATTATGCAGGCTGCACTACGTGCCCCAGACCATGCTTGTCTTACTCCGTGGCGTTTTATCGTGTGCACAGGAAAAGGGCTTGATAAGCTAGGTGCACTCTATGAGCAATCCGCTATTGAAAATGAAAAGTCGCAGAAAGAAATTGAACGTGCCGTGCAGCTTCCTCACCGCGCACCTATGGTTATCGTAGCCATCGCAAAGCATGTGGAACATGAAAAGGTACCGCGTGTTGAGCAGATAGCGTCGGCAAGCTGTGGCGTTATGGCGATGCAAATGGCAGCAGTAGCACAAGGGTTTAACGGCATGTGGCGCACCGGTGGCTACGCACACTGTGAGACGGTAAGAAACGGATTAGGCTTAAGTGAAGAAGACGAGCTGGTAGGTTTCTTATATTTAGGAACACCAGCGTTTGAGCCTGCACCTAAACCGCAAAGAAATAGTAACGACTACTTTGAATTCTGGCAGTAGTTGATACCTATTCGAATAAACTGCCGCATTAGATAGCTAGCGGCGGGTAAGAAGGGTCTTATTTTTATAAGTAAGTTAAAATAAGACCCTAACATTTAACCTAGAAAGATAGGTCTACGTTATAACCAGCGAACTTCCTGATATTAATAACGCGATCGCCATCTAGCATCCAGTATTGCCCTTTGATACCTTGCAACACACCAGTAAATGACGGTGTCTTATCTAAGTTTAAAGATTTTATCTTTACCGGATAATCTTCAACAGGGTAATGAATATCATGGATAGGCGTAGTCACTTCTGATACTGCTTGAAGCCCTTTTTCTTGCTTCAGCGCTTCTAGCTCACTTTCAATTTTACCCATTAATTCGGTTTTGACCTGTTCTAAATCAACCTCGTCAGGTTTGCCCTTTAACATTGTTCGCCAATTGGTTTTATCTGCAATGTGATCTTTGCATAACGTTTCAACCAAACCACTGGTAAGCCTGTCAGGAACTCGCAGCATTACGGTAGCCTGCGTAGCTCCTTGATCCATCCACCGCGTAGACACGCCTTCGGTGACTTGACGAGTGATGCCCACTTTTACCGTACCTGTGTTAGCCAAATAAACAAAATGCTCACTAAAGCAATGTTCTTCACCCCACTGAGGTTCTCTGCACGTCCCTTCGTGGTAATGGCACTTTTCTGGCTTAATAATGCAGCTATCGCATTGTGCCAGCGATATCAAACACGGGTAGCAGTATCCTTGGTTGAAGCTTTTTTTGGTTTTGCGGTTGCAGTGAACACAGTTGATGTCACCAGAGTAGGTTACCGTTACTTCCTTGCCGATAAGAGAATTGATATCTACCAGCTCATCACCAATTGGAAGCGAGTAGTGCACGGTATTGTTTTCATCGGCGGAGGTACGCATTTTTTTAAGCATACCCGAATATGTTGTTATCACTTGTTGAAACCTTTTTCTTAAAAACTTTATTTGTAACGCTGCTAGTCGCTTAATTCGCCACGCAAGTTTTGCGTTAATAGATGGCTTATTTCCTCAAAAGGAAGCCCTTTACTTAATAAGTAGTGCAGTTTCGCGAGGGCAGCCTCGGGTGTCATATCGCTACCCGATAAAACTCCTACTTCTTGTAGGCCATGGCCGGTGGCATAGCCACCCATGTTTACGCGACCGCGCATACACTGGGTACAATTCAAAACAGGAATTTCTCTGGCTTTTGCGTATTTTAACTGTGCAATAAGCTCAGGGTTCTGAGGTGCATTGCCCACACCATAACTCAGTAAAATCAACGCGTTCACAGGTTGCTGTAGCGTGTTTTTAATCACCTCTGGCGCAATACCGGGATACAAACTTACCATGCCGATCGGTTGGGCTTTGACGTTCGATACCGTTAAGGTGTTATTTGGTGTCTTCGCTAATTCACCGGCTTTCAGACGAATGTTAATGCCAGCTTCTAACAGTGGAGGAAAGTTAGGGGAGTCAAAGGCACTGAATCCATCTGCATCTACTTTGCGGCTGCGGTTGCCACGAAGTAGTCTGTTGTTGAAGAACAGTCCGACTTCGGCAATGGGGAAGTTCGCGGCAACATATAACGCGTTTAGAAGGTTGACTTGACCATCTGAGCGAAGCTCTGCCAGTGGAATTTGAGAACCGGTAACAATGACAGGTTTTGACAAATCCTCAAGCATGAAACTCAACGCCGAGGCGGTGTATGCCATGGTGTCTGTACCGTGCAAAATAATGAAGCCATCGTACTTGTCGTAGTTGTCGGCGATATCATCGGCAATACGCTGCCAGTCAGACGGGTCCATGTCTGATGAATCGATAAGGTTATCGTATTCATGCAGGGTAAAAAGGGGCATTTCAGAACGGTGAAACTCCGGCATCTTTTTCAGTGTGTCTGACAAGAAGCCTGCAGCGGGTACGTAGCCTTGTTTAGACGGCTTCATACCAATAGTTCCACCTGTATAGGCAATATATATATGTTTGCGCATGAAATGACCTTACCCTTAATTTGGGAATACTTTTCAAAAGGGGATAGCGTAATTTGACGGGCATTCTAACAATACCCACGGGTTTGTCACCCTGAAATACGAAGGCACAAAAAAGCGGTGAAGATCACCGCTTTTATTCTGTATCAACTTTTTAGCAACGTTAGGCTGAGCCCTATGCTGAAGTTCGGTACTACTTAACTTCTTTACCCGCTGCTTGTTGGTCTGCATGGTAGCTCGAGCGGACCATTGGGCCACATGCTGCATGCGTGAAGCCAATTTCTTTTGCGTAGTCACCAAGGGCGTCGAATTCCTTAGGATGTACGTAGCGCTTAACCGGGTAGTGGTGACGGCTTGGCTGAAGGTATTGACCCAGCGTAAGCATGTCCACATTGTGAGCGCGCAGATCATCAAGTACGCCTTGAATTTCTTCGTTCTCTTCGCCCATACCCATCATCAGACCAGATTTGGTCATCACGTCAGGGTGTTGCGCTTTAAACTTCTTAAGCAAATCCAACGACCATTGGTAATTCGCGCCAGGGCGACATTCACGGTATAAACGCGGGATCGTCTCTAAGTTGTGGTTGAACACATCAGGCACGCCGTCTTTGAAAATCTCAAGTGCACGATCCATACGTCCACGAAAATCGGGTACTAATACTTCGATTGTCGTTGTTGGACTGTGTTCGCGAATGGCGTTAATACAATCTACGAAATGCTGAGCGCCACCGTCGCGAAGGTCATCGCGGTCAACAGAAGTAATAACCACATAGCGCAAATTCATTTCTGCAATGGTTTTAGCCAGCTTCTCAGGCTCTTCTGCACTAGGAGGCAGAGGTTTACCGTGGGCTACGTCACAGAAAGGACAACGACGAGTACAAATATCACCTAGAATCATAAAGGTGGCTGTACCGTGGTTGAAACACTCGGCAAGGTTAGGACAACTCGCTTCTTCACACACAGAGTGAAGATTGTTTTTGCGAAGTGTCTGTTTGATGTGATCAATTTTCTCGGTAGTACGAGGAAGCTTGATTTTAATCCACTCCGGCTTGCGCAGCATTTCTTCCTTTTCAGTAGGAATAATAGTGACGGGAATGTGTTTTACTTTTTCATCATCACGGAGTTTTATCCCCGCTTGAGGTCGTGCATTACTCATCAAAACCTTCTTTGTATGTTGGCTGTGCAATGGAAAGCGCTTCTAGCAGCAAATGCGTTAATTCATTACCAGCGGTCTCAAGCGTAGTTGGACCATTGAGGCGCGCGGTATCGATCATTTCCATACCGGCATAACCGCAAGGATTAATACGCTGAAACGGTGATAAGTCCATATTAACATTTAAAGCTAAGCCATGAAACGAGCAGCCATTACGTATTCTTAAACCTAATGAACAAACTTTCTTCTCATCGACGTATACGCCAGGCGCATCGGGCTTTGGATACGCGGTTACGCCGTATTTTCCAAGTAGTCCGACCACCGCTTCTTCCATAGCAGTGACTAAATGGCGAACACCTAGCTTTCTGCGCTTTATGTTTAGCATCAGATAAATTACTTGTTGGCCTGGACCGTGATAGGTCACTTGGCCGCCCCGGTCAACCTGAACAACAGGAATATCACCAGGCATAAGTATATGTTCAGCTTTGCCTGCTTGTCCTTGCGTAAAGACGGCATCGTGCTCAACAAGCCAAATTTCATCCTGGGTGTTTTGGTCGCGTTCATCGGTGAAGCGCTTCATTGCCTCGAAGATAGGCTCATACGGCTGACGCCCTAACTGACGTACTATAACGCCGTTTGCGTCAGACGCTATCGACTGCTCATTCACTTAAAGTACAACCCTAACCAGCTCTAATTTGGCAAGTTCAGTGTAAATGGTTTCCATGTGCTCTTTGCTGGTTACACGCACACTGATAGACACCGAGTGGTAAGTACCTTTACTACTTGGTTTTACGTTAGGCGAGTAATCGCCTGGCGCATGTTGCTGAAGGCAGCTCACTACCTGTTGAGGTAGGTCTTCATGAGCAACGCCCATGACTTTAAACGTTTGGTTTGTTGGAAAATCTAGTAATTCGTCGAAACGGGTATCCATGCGATATCCTTGGTACTTAAAATATCATATAAAAAAACGGCCAGATTGTAACAAATCTGGCCGCTTCACAACTAGCTTTTTAACGTATTCAGTAAAGGTGTTTACTCGTCGTCAAATCCTAGCTGAAGCATAATGTAGTCTTTCATGCGATTAAAGAAGCTGCCTTCTTTTACTTCTTGAAGGGTAACTAGGGGATAGCTAGCCACATCTTCACCGTCTAGTTGTAGATAAAGTTTTCCAACAACCTGACCTTTTGCAAGTGGTGCTTCAAGCTTGTCATCAAGTTCGAAGTTAGCTTCTAAATTAGCCGCCTGACCGCGTGGAATAGTAATGGGGGTAGATTGATTAATTCCAAGGTCTACTGTCTCTCTATCACCCATATAGATGCGGTGAGCAACGAAACTATGACCGGCTTGGTATGGCGTAAGTGTCTCGTAAAAACGGAAGCCATACTTAAGTAGCTTTTTGTTTTCAACTTTACGTGCACGTTCGCTATCAGTCCCCATGACTACAGAGATTAGACGCATACCGCCTTGCTCTGCAGAAGTGATTAGGCTGTAGCCCGCATCAGACGTATGGCCAGTTTTAATGCCATCAACGTTTAAGCTTTTGTCCCACAACAGGCTATTGCGGTTGTATTGCTTAATGCCATTGTAGGTGAATTCCTTCTCGCTATAAATCTTGTACATTTCTGGCGTTTCTGCGATAAGCGCGCGAGACAGAATCGCCATGTCACGAGGGGTAGTGTAGTGGTCTGGGTCGTGAAGACCGTGAGCATTAACCCAGTGAGAACCACTCATGCCAAGTGATGCCGTGTGTGCATTCATCATGCTGGCAAAAGCAGATTCTGAACCTGCTACGTGTTCTGCCATAGCAACACAGGCGTCGTTACCTGACTGCACAACAATGCCACGCAGTAAGTCACGTACTGAAACTTGTGTACCTACTTCAATAAACATTTTTGACGAGTCAGGGAATTTCTTCGCCCATGCGTTTTCCGAGATAGTCACTTCGTCGTCTAAGCTGATGTTACCGGCCTGTAATTCTTTGCCAATAACATAAATAGTCATTATTTTCGTTAAGCTCGCAGGAGCAAGCTGCATGTCCGCATTTTTAGATGCAATCACATGACCCGTTTCAAAGTCGGTTAGAAGAAAACCTTCTGCGGCAACTGAAGGAGCAGGCGGAGTGACTACGGCAGCATTTGCTGTGTGTAGTAAAGTGCCTATCACCAAAAAGGCAAATGAAAGTAATGACGGTTTAGCGCGTTGAATTATTCTGAGCATGGTTCTAATTTCTTTGACCGTTTTATCCGTGTGAGTTAAAGCTTACCCTATTGTTGCGATGACCGCGAAACGATGACCGCAAAACATGGCTACCCAATTTTAGCTTTTGTCCAGTTCGTAACCGAATTCTGTTGTTTCACCTACTTATTAGCTGAGGTGACGAGAGATCTTAACGAAAGGCTGCTTATAAGACTAGGTTTTATCAAAAAAGTTTACGTGATTGTAGGTATTAGGCGAAGAAACCGTGATATTGCCTGCTGAATGACACAATGCTGCCACAATGTCGTTGTTTTTATGAGCGTGCGACAACCCAACTAACTACATGGTCTGCGTAATCGCGTAAGCGTTGGGATAGCCATTTTGCTTTAATTGTTCAAGAACCTCCGCGACGACTGCTTCATCGTGGATAGGGCCTAACTGTAGTTTATAAATGTTATCTGCTACTGGTAGATGAGCGGGAATTTGATATAACGCCGATAGCACGTTAGAGATAGATTTTGCCTTCTCGGCGTTTGAAAGCGCAGCAACTTGAATATAGATCGCATCACTTACCGCGTTGGTACTTTTCTCACTGCTGCTTGTGTTGGTATCCGCGGTGTTCGAAGAGGGGGCTAATGGCGGGGTGGGTGAAGTTGCTGCCAAGGCCGGTGCGGGTACTACTGCAATACCCAAGTATTCATCGTAAGTAACGGTTGGACTGTTTCCCACCGTCACATTGTTTTGTTCATCAAAGTGGATAACTTCAAGTTTGACTCGCGCTGTGCCTTTGCTGTGGTAGCCTAGTTTTACTGCGGCTGCATACGACAAATCGATAATTCTATCATCGTGAAAAGGGCCGCGGTCGTTAACGCGGACGATCGCTTGTTTGTTATTTTCCAAGTTAGTAACACGCACGTAAGAGGGCAGTGGCAATGTTTTGTGAGCCGCGCTCATGGCAAACATATTGTAAGTTTCGCCATTTGAGGTTAAGTGACCGTGAAACTTCTGACCATACCAACTGGCATAACCAACCTCCTCATAGCCTTTACCACTATCCATTGGCGTGTAGTGCTTGCCCAGTACCTTGTAAGGCCTGCTGTTAAACATGCGGTAGGCTTCGTATTTTGGTACAGCATCAAGTGTTTCTGGTTTCTTGGCAACGTGCTTAGGCGCTGAGTCTTGCTTTTGAGTATAACGACCAGATTGTGTAGGTGCACTTTGGCATCCCACTAATGCCAAAACTATAAAAACAGCTGAGCCATAGCGAAAGAACTGTCCGTTTGCCAGATTTTGGGCAACAAGACCCGCATTAACTAAACCCGCTTTTACAAAATCAAGTACCGAAAAAAGGCGTTGCAACATACAAGTTATCTAGACATTAAACGTTTCTGAGTGGCAATGGCCATAAGAATGCCAAAACCTGCCATTAAAGTCACCATAGATGTTCCTCCAAAGCTCACTAGAGGAAGGGGAACACCCACCACGGGAAGTAATCCGGACACCATGCCCATGTTTACAAATACATAAACAAAAAAGGTAAGGGTAATACTGCCACCAAGCAATTTTGCATAGGCGTCTTGTGCCCGGCTAGAAATTATAAGGCCGCGCATAATTATAAAAATGTATATTGCCATTAAACACATTACACCGGTAAGACCAAACTCTTCGCTGAATACTGAAAAGATAAAGTCGGTGTGACGTTCGGGTAAAAACTCGAGTTGTGATTGCGTGCCTTGCAGCCAGCCTTTGCCGTCTACACCACCGGAACCAATGGCAATTTTAGATTGGATTATGTGGTAGCCAGAACCTAGTGGATCGCTTTCCGGGTTCAAAAAAGTAAGAACCCGCTGCTTTTGATAATCCTTCATTAAAAAGAACCACATCACAGGCGCAAACGCGCCAATGAGGCCGCCCACTACTGAAATAAGACGCCAGCTCATACCTGCCAGGAATATGGCAAAGATACCTGAACTGGCGATGAGCAACGAGGTCCCTAAATCAGGCTGCTTTGCAATGAGAATGGTGGGCACGACCACCAAACAAAACCCAACGATAATGTGGGTGGTGCGCGGCGGCATAGTGAATTTACTGATATACCATGCAACCATCATAGGCACGGCAAGCTTCATCAGTTCAGAGGGCTGAAAACGGATAAAGCCCAGGTCTAGCCAGCGCTGTGCGCCTTTGCCCATATCACCAAATAATAATACGGCAATTAGCATGAGCAGGCCTGCACCATAGGCATAGGTTGAGAAAAACCTAAACACGCCCAAAGGGGCTTGGGCTAATCCGAACATAACGATAAAGCTAAATCCCAGCCTGATAAACTGGCGCTCCATTTGCTCCATATCCTGACCTGACGCCGAGTACAGAGTAAATAGCCCAACACAACTTAGCACGAGTAGCCCGACTAACAGCCAGCCATCGATATGAATGCGCTGAAGAAAACTTATTTTATTAGGGTTAATGGTGGTTCTCTTCACTAGTTTGTCCCTAATTCATTATCAGTGTTTGCCGAGTCAGCTTCGGCAGTTTCAAAAACTCGGTCCCTGAAATAGAAATCCATGATTTGACGGGCGACGGGTGCTGCGTTCTTACTACCTCCGCCTACGTTTTCAAGGACCACGGTTACAGATATCTCTGGATCATTGAAAGGGGCAAAGCCAACATACATGGCATTGTCTCGAAGACGCTCATCAATTTTAGTAGCGTCATATTTTTCATTTTGGCCAACGGTAAACAACTGCGCTGTTCCTGTCTTACCCGCAGAGTCGTAAGGGGTATCTGCAAATGCATGACGCGCGCCGCCTTCTTCGCCACTCACAACATCGCGCATGGCGTTTAACACCACATCTAAATTGTTACGGTTCTTAATTTCTATAGGCCGCAGCGACTTAAGCGGGATAAGTTCGACAGAACTATCGGTGTTCATATAACCGCGAATGATTTGTGGAATATAGCGTTCCCCAGCATTGATCAGCGTGTTAACCGATGTATTTAACTGGACCGGCGTGGTGGTCCAATAGCTCTGTCCTATACCAACGGGGATGGTGTCACCAATATACCAAGGTTGATTAAAGCGAGCGCGTTTCCAGCCTCGGCTAGGCATGTTGGCATCTGACTCTTCGTAAAGATCGATACCCGTGAAATCTCCAAATCCGAATTCGTACATAGATTCACTGATTTTATCGATACCCAATTTATACGCTAGCTCGTAATAATAAGTATCGCACGACACTTCTATTGCTTTTGATACGTTAACTTTGCCATGTCCCCATCGACGCCAATCGCGCCACACGTGCGACACATTTGGCAATTGATAGCGTCCTGTATCGTTAATGGTGTAGTCTTTGGTGATGATGCCTTCTTCTAGTCCAACAAAACCAAGGTGCGGTTTAATGGTAGAAGCGGGAGGGTATTGTCCTTGTGTCGCCCTGTTAATTAGCGGGCGGTCCGGTGAATTCAGTAGCGCAGAGTAATTCTTGCTGCTGATACCGTGCACGAATAAATTGGGGTCGTAACTAGGGTTAGAATAAAGTGCCAGTACGCCACCTGTTTTAACATCGGTAACCACTACAGCGCCGCGCATGCCTTCTATTATTCGCTGGGCTTCTAACTGAAGCTCTAAATCCAAGTTAAGTACGATGTCTTTGCCCGGTGTTGGTGGCTCAACACTGAGTACACGAATAATTCGGCCTTGGTTGTTTACTTCGACCTGCTGATAACCCACTTTTCCATGAAGCAGCTCTTCGTGATATTTCTCTATGCCTAGCTTACCGATATCGTGGGTTGCGGCGTAATTATCTTCTTGACCTGCTTCAACGAGTTTTTGTAAGTCTCGCTTGTTAATGCGTGCAACATAACCCAGTGCATGGGTAAGCGTTTCTTTATAAGGGTAATGACGAGCTAAACGCGCTTCAATTTGAACACCCGGAAACTTGTGTTTACTGGCAGAGAACAACGCTACTTCTTCTTCGCTTAGCTGAGTGCGAAGCGCAACGGGTTTAAATCTTCGCGTTCCTTTTAGCGTAGATTGAAAGCGTTCAATTTCATCGCTGGTGATGCTCATTAATTCGGTCAGATCTGCAAGGGTTTGCTCAATATCATCCACTTGCTCTGGAATAACTTCCAAACTGAAAACTGGACGGTTCTCGGCTAAAAGCACGCCGTTACGGTCATAAATGAGACCGCGGTTAGGCGGTACGGGCAGCACTTTAATTCGGTTACCGTTAGACCGGGTTTGATAATCTTCAAACTGGGTGACCTGCAAAGAATAGAGGTTGTTAAGTACAATGCCCAACATGGCCACAACAATAATAAAAGCAATGGTCGCTCGGCGCGCGAACAAGTTCGCTTCAGCGGAGTGGTCCCGTATTGCTTGACGTTTTCGTTGCATTGACTTCCTTTGCATTAATAAAGCGACCAATTACTCACGGTGATAAGGGTGATTTTGCGTCACCGACCACGCGCGGTATAAGCTTTCTGTAAGAATGATCCTAACAAGTGGATGGGGTAGAGTTAGGGCTGATAAGGACCACTTTTGTTCCGACGCAGCAATACATTCTGGTGCTAGCCCTTCTGGACCACCAATAAGCAGGCTTACGTCGCGCCCGTCCATTTTCCAATTGTCGAGTTGTTTAGCAAGCGTGGGAGTGTTCCAGGGTTTACCTGTTACTTCTAACGTAACAATGCGATTTCCTTTGGGAATAGCGGCTAGCATTTGCTCGCCTTCTTTTTCCAAAATGCGCTTAATATCGGCGTTTTTGCCTCGCTTTCCGGCGGGTATTTCAGTAAAGGACACTGGCATGTCGCTAGGGAAACGACGAATAAACTCATCCACGCCTGTACTTACCCAGCTTGGCATTTTTGTTCCGACCGCGACGATTTGTATACGCACTTCTTTTACCCTTACTGCAGGAATTAGTATTTCACTTATACAATAAAGGCCATACACATTTGAGTATGGCCTTTATTGACCGTGTTACTGCATGTTTATAGCAAGCGTTTACGCCACTACGACCACAGTTTCTCTAGCTGGTAGAAATCACGGGTTTCATCTTGCATAACGTGCAAAATAACATCACCAAAATCAACCAGAACCCATTCGCCGGTTTCCTTACCTTCCACACTTCCAGGTGCGTGACCCGCTTTCTTCGCTTCTACCATGACATTTTCTGCAATAGATGAAACGTGGCGCTTTGAGTTACCTGAACAAATGATCATGGTATCTGTAATACTTGATTTGCCGCGAACGTCTAGTTCAATAACATCACGGCCTTTCATATCGTCAATTTTGTCTTTAACAAACTGTTTGAGCTGTTGACTCTCCAAGAGTTTTCCTCACTTACTTAACTTTTATATAACTGATGTTCGTTTATGTAATCTAAAACGCTTTCTTCTAACCATAAGTTAGATAGGTCAGCATTTGAACTGTTTGGCGTACCCGATTTCTCGGACGTGGCAGCACTTGCTAGTACGTCACGAATTTCAGTAGATGAAACACTAAAAAGCGGTGTGTTGGTTAACACTACATGGCCTGCAGGCTTTGCGTGAATAACACTTTTATCGTTAGCCACATGACAATCTAACCAAGCTTGTATTGCGGGAGGAGGCGAAAATTTCTCATCGTCTCTGCGCATAACCACTAAGTGACAATAATCGAGCAGGTGTTCCCACTCGTACCATTTGTCCAGATTATACAGTGAATCTGCGCCAATGAAAAAACAGATTGTGTCATCGCTTTTCTCTTTAAGTGCACGCAGTGTTTTAACTGTATAAGAGGGTGACGGAAGCGTCAGTTCAATTAACTCTGGAATAAGTCTGTCATTGTTTTGGGCGCAAAGTTCAATCATTTTTACCCGATGGCTTTCTGACACACCTACTGACTTATGCGGAGCTAATTTACAAGGCATGAGATGAACGTGGTTTACGCCAATTTCATCTGCCGCTTTTAGTGCCGCACCAATATGGCCTTTATGCGGCGGATTAAACGTACCACCAAGAATGGCTTTCACCGTTGGGTTTGCTCGAGAAGCGCCGGAAAGACTCACTTAGAATTGCCCATTATGCCTGTAACAAAGGAATTTCGCGAAGGTCCATACCCATGAACATCATGCACAGGTGACACATTTCAACGTAAGGGCGGGCAATGACATTTTGTTTGAATGCGTGATCTGACTGAGTCAACGCTTTTTGGATGTCTTCTAGCTGCGCGACGCTCAGACGATTCAAGGCACTTTGATAAAAACCTTGTCTATTACGCCAAATACCGAATTTTTGCCACTGAATGGGGGCACCGCTTTGCTGCGCTAGTTTTAGTTTCCATAACTGCTCCCACTCTCGAATAAGCGCCCAAATAATGATGTTAGGCTCCAGACCCTCACTCTCTAATCGGTATAGCATTTTTATGCAGCGGGTACTGTCGCCGCTAAGCATAACGTCAACCAGTTGAAACACGTTGAAACGCGACTGATCGACCATCGCCTTTTCAATTTGTTCGTCTGAAATAGACTGGTGTGGATAGAGTAGGGCGAGCTTATCAATTTCTTGCTTAGCAGCAAGCATGTTCCCTTCGCAGAAATCAGCAATCATCTTAGCACCCGACGCTGATACGGAGAGTTGGTGGGCATTTAACTGCTGGTTTAGCCATGCATTGAGCTGCTTGCCTTCCAACGGGTAACACAACACCGACGCGCCCAAATCATCAAGCACTTTAAACCATTTGCCGCGCTGCACGTCTTTGCCAATTTTGGGGCCGTGAACCAGCAGCAAAATATCGGGGTTTAATGATGCCGCGACTTCTTGCAGCATTTTACTGCCTTCAGTGCCCGGTTTTCCCGTAGGTAGCTCTAATTCAATAAACTGTTGGCTTGAGAAAAGCGACATGCTTTGCGTGGCTTCAATCAACTGATTCCAGTTAAAGCCCGTTTCAGCAACAAGTACTGTACGCTCTTCAAAGCCATTGGCTTTTGCTTTAGCGCGTATTTGCTCAATGACATCAAACTTCTGCTGGGGTTCATCTCCAAACACCAGATAGCACGGGCGAAGTGCCTTGGTGATATCTTGGCTAAATTGGTTTGGATAAATCTGCATGAAAAATTCTGATGTTTACTGACTAACGGAAGTTGATGCATTTGGTGCAGCGGCTGCCTGACTGGAAAGGCGTCTGATCATGATATCAGCGGCTTCATCGCGCATTTCACTTAGCATCAATTCAAGTTCGCGAGACTTTGCCAACACTTGGTCAGGGTCGTCTTGATAGTCACGTACTACTTCAAATTGCACCATTACCGCTTCCTTACCAGGAAACTGCACGCGGTAACGCACAACATATATCAGTTCATATTCAGCAACTTGACCCGAAGGGTAAACCGACAGCAGCTGACGTTCTAATTTCTCTGGAAGCAAATAGATGTTTACGTTTTGGTTAGAGCGCGATGTTTTATCTACGCTAACACTGGATAAACCGTAAACGTTTAAGCGTTTATCAAGCGCACGCGCCAAGGGCGCGTGTGCTCGGGCACTTTCAATAGCAACGGTGTTTATGTCGTCAGGTAGGCTAGGGCTACTTCGCAAATGAAAGCCACAGCCAGTAACCAATACGGTTCCCAACACAGCGACTGCGAATTGTAAGTGCTTTTTCATCAGTATCTGACCTAGTTAGCTACAATATTTACAAGCTTGCCAGGCACAACAATCACTTTACGAATGGTTTTACCTTCGATGAATTGCTGAACGTTAGGCTGTTCTTTCGCAGATGCTTCAATGCTCTCTTTGCTTGCATCAGCAGCAATTGTCATCTTAGCGCGAACCTTACCGTTAACCTGAACGATGATTAGCTTTTCGTCTTCAACCAATGCGGCTTTATCAGCCTGTGGCCATGGTGCTAAATCGATATCTTCACTGTGACCCAACACTTTCCATAGCTCGTGAGCGATGTGCGGCGTAATAGGATTTAGAAGCAACAAGATAGATTCACAGGCTTCGCGCATAATTGCGATGTCCTGCGCGTTGTCTTGTGGCGCTTTTTGAAGGTGGTTTAACAATTCCATCACTGCTGCAACCGCAGTGTTAAAGGTTTGACGACGGCCTAAGTCATCAGACACCTTTTCAATGGTCTTATGTACCTCACGGCGAAGTGCCTGTTGGTCTTTCGACAGTGCCTTAACATCAATCGCTTCTGGCGTGCCTTTTTCAACGTGTTCGGTCACTAATTTCCAGATACGACGTAAGAAACGGTTTGCACCTTCAACACCAGAGTCTACCCACTCAAGGGTTTGCTCCGGTGGCGCAGCAAACATGGTAAATAAACGCACCGTATCGGCACCGTACTGATCAATAACTTCCTGAGGGTCGATACCGTTATTCTTCGACTTAGACATTTTCGTCATACCGCCGTGAATAACTTCTTCACCGTCAGCGGTTAGCCATGCTTTAACAATACGGCCTTTATCGTCCTTTTCAGTGCTTACTTCGGTAGGCGAGAACCAGGTTTTCTTACCAGACGCGTCTTCACGATAGTACGAGTCAGCTAATACCATGCCTTGACACAGCAAACGCTTGAACGGCTCATCAGAGTTTACCAAGCCTTCATCGCGTAACAACTTGTGGAAGAAACGCGAGTAAAGTAAGTGCAAGATAGCGTGCTCGATACCACCAATGTACTGATCTACTGGTAACCAGTAGTTAGCTGATGTTGGATCAAGCATGGCGTCGTTGTTAGTAGCACAGGCATAGCGCGCGTAGTACCACGATGACTCCATAAAGGTGTCGAAGGTATCCGTTTCACGTAACGCGGCTTCGCCATTGTATGTGGTTTTTGCCCACTCAGGGTCAGCTTTAATTGGCGAGGTAACGCCATTCATTTCTACGTCTTCAGGCAAAACAACCGGTAGTTGGTCAGCAGGAACCGGAACAGATTCACCGTTTTCCAAATTTAGCATTGGAATAGGTGCGCCCCAGTAGCGCTGACGGCTTACGCCCCAGTCACGAAGACGGTAATTTACTTTGCGCTTTCCACAGCCTTTGCTTTCAAGTTCATCAGCAATACCATTAAATGCGGCATCGAACTCAAGACCGTCGAACTTATCTGAATTGATCAAGCTACCTTTTTCAGTAAATGCAGACGCGGTAAGGTCGCACTTATCTTCATCACCTGCGTTTGGTGCAATGACTTGTTGAATAGGTAGGTTGTATTTAGTCGCAAACTCCCAATCGCGCTGGTCGTGGCCAGGAACAGCCATTACCGCGCCTGAACCATAGTCCATCAACACGAAGTTAGCGACCCAAATTGGAAGCTTTTCACCGGTTAGTGGGTGAACAACCTCAAAACCCGTGGCGAAACCTTTCTTCTCCATGGTTGCTAATTCAGCTTCAGCAACTTTGGTGTTTTTACATTCGTCGATAAAGGCCGCTAAATCTGGGTTCGATTTTGCTGCGAATTCGGCAAGAGGGTGCTGCGCAGCCACTGCAACGTAAGTAACGCCGTAGAAGGTATCTGGGCGCGTCGTATACACCGTTAAATCGGCAATGTCGTTAACCGCTGACGCTAAATCGAAGGTAATTTCAACACCTTCAGAGCGGCCAATCCAGTTTGCCTGCATTGCGCGTACTTGGTCTGGCCATTCTTCAAGCTGTTCTAAGTCTTGTAAAAGTTCTTCGGCGTAGTCAGTAATTTTAATAAACCACTGAGGGATCTCTTTTTGCTCAACCAGCGCACCAGAGCGCCATCCGCGACCATCGATTACCTGCTCGTTAGCCAAAACAGTTTGGTCTACAGGGTCCCAGTTGACAGTAGAGTTTTTCTTGTAAACAAGACCTTTTTCGTAAAGGCGTGTGAAGAACCACTGTTCCCAGCGATAGTAATCTGATTTACATGTGGTTACTTCGCGATCCCAGTCGTAACCGAAACCCAACGAGCGAAGTTGGTTTTTCATGTAATCAATATTTGAGTATGTCCATTTCGCAGGTGCAGTGTTGTTGTTAATTGCTGCGTTTTCAGCCGGAAGACCAAAAGCATCCCAACCCATAGGCTGCAATACATTTTTACCCTGCATGCGCTGGAAACGGCTGATCACGTCACCAATGGTGTAGTTGCGCACGTGGCCCATGTGAAGTCGGCCACTAGGGTATGGGAACATAGACAGGCAGTAGAACTTTTCTTTTTCTACGTCGTCATTTGCTTTAAACGATTGGTTTTCTTCCCAGTATTGCTGAACGCGTTGTTCAATGTCTTTCGGATTGTACTGATTATCGGCCATGAAACTTAGGCTTCCGCATTAAAAGTTAAAACGTTTATGGGGCGGCATAAGGCGAGTTTGTAGCAACGCCAACTAACCGCGCGTGGGATTCACCCACTTAACATACATATAGCCCAATAGAATAACCCAGCGCTAAGCCATGCCTCAATAGCTTAACACCGAACTTGGCAATATTTATTGTTGCTTGCTTGAAAAGTGAGCATTAATGACACGGTTTTCGTCGATTGAACACCAGAATACGCCCCATTTGCTCATCTTACTTTCTCTTAGCGCCATCTTATCTTGTCGATAAACAGGCCCCGGTGTCGCATCTAATTATTGTCGCTAAACGCGGTTAGCGCATTTAGTTGTTGCGCCTGCACTTTGTCTACTACTCGAACTAAATTGGCGGCGTCTTCGTTAGATGCTTTTTGCCCATTAAAGTGAATATTGCCTGAGGCGTGGTAGGTAAGGGTGACTTTAGTTTTCGGTATGCGACCGTCTTGTGTGTTTGCATCCGATGAAGTGCTCGATGCTATTGTGCTGAATTCCCATGTCAGTGCACCTGACATACCCATCTCTTGAAGCGGGCCTAAGCCACCTGTCATCACCACTTTTTTGTTCGGTTCAACATAGCTTACCTGCATATGCGCTGCACTCGCCGTGTCTGTCGTTTCACAGAAACAGCCACCAGCCTGCTCATCTATGCGCAAAGCACCTTTCCACCATGTGTGGTCTTTCGGCCACCACATATCCACATGTTGAATAAAATGAGAGTACACGACTTCAACTGGCGCATAGCTTTCACTCTCATTGGTAATAGAAAACCCTGAGTTATCTGCATAGTTTACGTTAGCGATACTCATTGCAGAAAATGCCGTACCCAGAAAGGTAGCAAGGAAAGAGGAGGTGAGCAGAAGGGTTGAGCGAGTTTTCAATTTTTTTGTCATTGTTATTACCCTGTTTTTGTTCATTGGTTATTGCGCGCGAAACCTGGTCTCGTCGCCAAACGAATTTCGGTTTTTGTGTTTTCTAAGGTAATTGAAAGCAGCTTGCGTTGCTACCTACTTTAAAGCCTTACTGTTACAGGATTCTTCAGAGCTTTGTCTTGACCACATTGTCCTTACGGCTCTGACCTTGGCGCGCTTCTCTTAACGCTGTGATTTTAATGCTCTGATCCAAATTATGTGGCAGAAATAAATGCAGCGGTTAAATTGAAGTAAGTTCTTTCGTACTTAACTCCTTTTCGGCTTTAATTAAACGCTACACCCTGTGTCGCAAGGTATCAGTTCTAGTGAAGGCCAAAAAAGCTCGTAGTGCTTGCCAATTTCTTTCTAAAATCATGAAGGTGGTTGTTTGTTGTGCAATTAGCGATGCAAAGCTGCCTTATTCAGGATAAGCGTTTGACACTAATGTTAATTAGGGTTTCACTTAAGTAAAGAAACAAAGATAGAACAGACATGTCTGTAGACAGTAAATTATATGCGTTAGATGTAGACGCGCTTTCACCTACCATAAATCGCCGAGCGATAAACAGTGCCTTAAAAGATGATGAAGCGCTAAATGCGACCTTCATTGGGCAAGAGCGCGCGCGTGAAGCACTTACGTTTGGGTTAGGTATTAACACCAAAGGCTACAATCTTTACGTGATGGGTGAGCCTGCTACGGGGCGCTTCACTCTAGTGAAGGATTACATTGAACGCCAAGTTGCCCAGCTACCAGCGCCTGATGATTGTTGTTATATCAACAATTTTGACGAAGAGCGCGAACCTGTTGCGCTAAAATTTCCTCCCGGTGGTGGAAAGGCATTCCACAAGGATATGGCTGCGCTTATTGACGATGTCATAGACTCACTGCCCATTGCCTTTGATAACCCGGGATATCAACGCCGTCGCGCGTCAATTTCCAGAGAGTTCGAGCAAAAGTACGATGCGGCTATCGATGCGGTAGAGCGTTACGCACAAGCGAATGATGTTGCGCTGTACGAAGAGGGGGGCTCTATTACGTTTTCACCTATCGTTAACGGCAAGCCAATAAGTGACACAGAGTTTGCGTCATTAACTGACGCACAACGGGAAGGGTTTTATACTCTTATTGACGAACTAGAAAATAGGTTAAGCGAAGGCCTGTTAAGCCTGCCTACGTGGAAACGCGAAAACTCTGAGCGTCTTCGTGAGCTTGACAAAAAGACCGCAGAGCAGGGAATTAAGCCGCTGCTAAAAGTGCTTGAGCACAAATACGCGTCTGAGCTAGGGGTAATGAAGTACCTCAAGCAGCTTAAAACTGCATTGGTCAACGCTATCTTAGTCATTCACAGTGAAGAGCAGAAAGAAGAGAAGAGTGATGACTTCGACAAGAAGATATTTTTAGAAGAGCAATTTCTTCCTAACGTTTTGGTGTCGAATAAACTCGATGACGCAGCCCCTGTTATTTATGAGCCGAACCCTACTTATCAAAATTTGTTTGGCAAAATAGAGTACACCAACATTCACGGCAGCGTGTTTACCAACTATCGCATGATTCAGCCCGGTGCGCTCCATCGTGCAAATGGCGGTTATTTGTTGTTGGATGTCGACCAACTTATTGAACAACCTTTCGTGTGGGATACTCTTAAGCTTGCCATCAAGTCACAGCGCTTGCGCATGGACTTACCCCAGCAAGATGTGGGTATGGTGAACAATATTACGCTCAATCCACAGCCCATCGACTTAAATGTGAAAATCGTTCTGTTAGGCTCGCGTGATTTATACTACACGCTGCAAGATTACGATGACGAGTTTGATGAACTGTTTAGAGTGTTGGTGGATTTTGATTTGGAAATTCCCGTCACCAGACAGGCGCTTTTTGATTTCGTGGGCAAAGTACGTGCGCATCTTATTCAGTTAGGACTTAAAGGCATTACCGCTAACGCGATGTGCAGGCTAGTTGAGTACTCGTTAAGAATGGCTGAACACAAAGAAAAGCTATCTGCGCACTTCGCTGAAGTTATCGAGCTAGTTAATGAAGCCTATTATTTCTGTCAGAAATCTAATGCCGACACACTAGAACTTGATCATTTAAAAACAGCATTAAGTGCCAAGAAGCGTCGTACCGGCCGTGTCAGCCAAACACTATTAAACGATATTAAAGAAGGGCACGTGCTTATTGCCACTGAAGGAAAAGCGGTAGGCAAAGTAAACGGGTTAACGGTATTGGATATTGGTGACACTGCATTTGGTACGCCTGCACGCATTACGTCTACTGTATTTGCCGGCGCAAGTGGTGTCGTTGATATTGAGCGTGAGGTAGAGCTTGGACAGCCTATTCACTCAAAAGGCGTTATGTTGCTAAACGGCTACTTGGGCAACAAGTATGCCCAGCATTTCCCGTTAACCCTATCGGCAAATATAGCGCTAGAGCAGTCATACGGACATATTGATGGCGATAGTGCATCCCTTGGTGAACTGGTTGCGCTTATCTCTGCGTTGACTGAAATCCCTTGCTTACAAACCTTGGCTATCACGGGTTCCATAAACCAGTATGGTGAAGTGCAAGCGGTTGGCGGTGTGAACGAAAAGATAGAAGGCTTTTTCGACTTGTGTCAACACCGCGGCCTTACCGGTACGCAGGGCGTGATTATTCCTAAATCAAATGCGATTAATTTGGTATTAGATGCCACCGTTATCGACGCAGTGAAAAAAGGGCTGTTCCATATTTACACTGTAGAGACCGTTGATGATGCGCTATCTATTTTGATGGAACAGGAAGCGGGTAAAATAAGTAGTAAAGGTCGTTACCCCAAAAATTCAATCAATTACCATGCCGTAAACCGTCTATACAATATTGCGCTCATTGTTAATGGTGGAGATGGCGAATAGATAAGAACGAAGCGCGTACTTGCAGTGTCGAGACGCGCTTCTTGATTTTTGCATTAATCTTGATTGATGCGCTTATAAAGAAGCGTTTTTTCAGTAGAACGTGCACACAGCCATTCAATGTTAAACGCAAGTACCAGAGCGCGCTAATCGTGGGTGCTGATGACCAGAGTCTCTGAAATTTTATCTTGGATAGCTTGTCGGTTAGGATCCCAGTAAATTTGCACAAATCCCAACAAGCCAGTTGCTAAACCCGCACCATAACCTCCATAACGACCAAAGCTCTCCCATAGCGACAGTCCAGAACCATCGAGTTTGAGTACTTGTATATTTAGCAGTCGTTTACCTGGAGTTTTTCCGTTAAACCATGCGGTAAACACGCTGTAATAAAGCGTGGCCCAACCAAAGCCTAAGCCAAGCTCAGTAATTAAACCTTTAATCCACGCGACAATGCTGTATGTATTTGCTGAGGGCTCTGAAGTTGCGTCATCGAAATCTGCTAGGTCACTTTCAATACCTTCAGCTTCCTGTAGGCCATTTTCATGCACACCTTTATTTTGAACTTGCTCATTTACTCCAATATCATCATTCGCACCATTTTTCTCACCTTGGCGATTAGGCGAGTCGATCACGTTGCTGACAGTTGCATCGTCACGAAAGTAATTAGCCTCATTGGCAGCATCTAACGTAAGCAACACTGTCCAAAAGAGCATGAACGCTCCACCTATTCGAAGAAATGAACGCGTCGTTTTTTTATGGCTTTGATTGGCTACGTTGCGGCTAGCTTTATAAAACGTCACTGTAGCAATAATCGCCAAAAACAGTGCATCCAGTGAGCTCAAAATGACGACAAATAGTAGGTCAATACACTGAGCCAACCCTCGTTGAAAAGGTGTAGCCAGACGCTTGCCCAACAGCGAGCTAGCCACGCCAAACGCATAGGGCGTGACTATATCCTTTGTTTCAACGGTTTCTAATTTATCTGCAGTATTATTTTCGACATCACTACTAAGAGGTGGCGTATCAATATGTTGATGAGGGTGAGACATTTGCCGTCCACTGTGCTTAACCTAATTCCATAACACTACTTTACACAGTAAGGCGTGTTATTTTAACTCTTTTATCTGAAGGACAAGCACCCCACAAATACGCATGCAGGATACAGTGTAATCTCTTCAATAGTCGGAATATTTTTCTTTTTAGCAAATAGATAATTTAAGTGTGTTCCACTTAAGTTGTTGATTTATATGCGCGGCATTGGGTTTGCATCAGAGATTATCGAATGGATAACAATGATGCCTTTAAGGAGGTTACGATGTTTAACTCAAAACGAACGATTACAGCAACTCTGGTTTCATTCGCTATGATGGGCTCATCTGCAATGGCACAAGCTAACGTTGACGAGATGAAAACTGCGCAAATGCAAGCAGCTTCAGCGTCAGTGCAACCTGAGTCCAGAACATCTGAGTCTGGTGATACGTGGATTACGTTGACTGGTGAGGTGTCTGCTGTAGATTCAAAATTCTTTACGTTAGATTACGGTGACGGGAATATCTTTGTTGAGTTAAGAGACACCGACCTTGACAGTAATGCCTATGAAAAAATTAAAGGCGAAGAAGTCATGGTAACGGCGCGTCTTGATGATGGCATGTTTTCGAGCGAAAGGTTAGTTGCTCAGAGTGTGATTGTTGATGGTATGGATACTGTTTACTTAGCTGAGTCGGTTAATCAGGCTTCGGCAGACCTTTATTTAAGTACAGCAAGTAACATTGAGTTTGACGATGAAGAAATGGTGCTTGTAGGTACCGTTAAATCAATTGGCAAAGAAGCGTTACAAATTGACGTGGGCGATACCACCCTCACGGTAGATCTTGATGAGTTAGAGGACGCACCTGTTGATGCGGATGGTTACCTAACGCTAATGAAAGGCGAGCGCGTACGCATCACTGGCGAACTAGAAGACGATTTCTTTAATCGTTTCACCGTAGAAGCTGATACGCTAATCAAAATGAAAAGTTAACTATTACTGATAGATAACGCTTTAAAAAAACCGCCGAAATGAAGTGACCCCATTAAGTTGGACTCATTTCTAAGCGGCAACCAAGGTCTGATTTCGATATTGTATCGGACTCAGGC
>NZ_CAMZMZ010000036.1:0-46986 GCF_947311905.1 Alteromonas sp. CyTr2
CGAGTTGCTGCTTGAGTTGCGCAATTTCATCGGCTTGATGAGCAAAGGCAGCCTCAATTTCAGACGGTGAAAGGTGACTAATAGAGCGTGTTTTCATGGGCTAAATTATAACAAAATCAGTTAATTAAATCGCCTGTTTTGTTTGTCTTTTTGCCAGTAAATCCCATCAATCAAACACTGTAACTGGGCACTGTTGAGTGGTGTTTTGGTGTTGCCGTCAGACACGTTAGCGAAGGTGCCTTTTTCTAACCGTTTGCTCCACAAACAATAACCGCCCTGGTAGTAATACAACACCTTCAGCTGAGTACGGCGCTTATTGATAAACACAAACCAGTCACCACAATGCGCCTGCATGCCCAACTTGCTCTGTACCAGCGCTGCCAACCCATCAAACTGTTTGCGCATATCGGCATTGCCGGTGTACAACCAAATACGCCCATTAGATAAGGGTAACATCAGGCCGCTCGGTTCATCCGCAGCACCACACCACCGGGTAATACCAGTTCAATCTCCCACGCTGAATCTATACTCTGGTTCCCGCTCGCTGGCATATCAAAAGCAAGCCAGTTATCCTGCTGCGCAAACGGTTGACTATCATCCCTCAACTTTTTACGCCACAGATAAAAATTTGATACTGTTAACGCATGCTGTGCACAAAATTCACTGACTGTCAGCTCGCTTGCTGCTTGCTTGTCAACCAACCTTTGCCATTGCTCACGTGTACGTCTTTTTGTTGCCATCAGTAAAGTCTCCGTTAGTAAAATCTACGGAGGCTATTTTACGGAGTAGCTAAATCTGGGGAAGACGGCCTATATTGATCGCTTACTTTAAAACAACTGTAATATCAGCCCCCCACCCTTCATACACACCAAGAATTGGTCGTGAATTTAGAGAGTCTGCGCAAAACGCTATCTTCACAGTATTACAAAATTGCTGATACTTATTAATCTACTTCATAAACAAAAACTAATTTTGCATTTGTTAGCATCTTTAGTTGATGAGTTTATCGCACGAGAGTTACATGATAGAACTTAAGATTTTGGGATCCTTTATTACCGCTAGTGCAACTATTTTAGTAGCCTTAGCAACATATATATGGAAAATTCAGAGAGAAAAAAAAGAAAGTAATCGAACAATAATTTATTTACTCCTTGAGTTACGCAATGTATTTATCAATTCAGTAATTAATACAGATCGCGCGATTGACGGTTACTTGAAGCTGTATTTAGAGAAATTGAATGACCAAGCATTCTCGCCTAAAGATAAATCAGCATTCGAAGCAGAGCTACGAATTGCCCTTGAGAAAGCATTTAATTCGTTAATCATTGATATGAAGGAAGAACTGCGAGTAGATTTCTCCTCTCAGTTTGACAGCGCTATTTTAGAGCTTTCAAAACATGACCCAATACTTGCTTACCGATTGCAGAAAAACATAAAAATTGAAAAAACTTTCGAGGTAATAGAGAATCATCTAACGAGGACCAAAGATTGGGTCGATAACACTAACGAAGAAAATTTGCCTTCTTTTGAGAGTATTTCGCGAAGGTTAGAATCTAAATTGGTTGAAAAACTAGCTGGAGATCTTGAACAAGATATTCTCACCGTTGCTAGTAGTGATTCATTTTTAACTAAATTAAAATGCAAAAGGATCATTAGCAATAAGAACATAAATAGCATTTACGATTTTAGCGAGATCGGTCCCTATTTGGATGAATCTTTAATTACGGTCTTCGAAAACAGTAGTCAGAATATTTAAGACAACAAGGACGTTTATGTGTGTGATTCATAGAGATCGTTTCAACATAATACGACTCTAAGAACAAAGAAATTAGACAGCGACTCAAGTGGATTGAGCTTTACGAAGAAACTAAAAATGCAGGTCTGGTTTGCCGCAGGTGTGGTATATCCAGACCCACTCTTCGTAAATGGTTAAAACGATACAAAGAAAATGGTCTAGACGGTCTTCAGGACGTTTCTAAACGCCCTCATACCTCGCCAAATACTAAAATAAACCATCAGATAGAGGAATGGATTCTAAGCCTGAGAAAAGACAGGAAGCTTGGTGCGCGGAGAATCCAAAATGAACTTCTTCGCGAGCATAGTGTTCAATTATCGCTTGCTTCCATACATAAGGTGCTGACCAGACATGACGTTAAACCAATAGTATTTCAACGGAAGAAAAAAGACTTCATCCGTTACCAAAGACCTATTCCAGGTGATCGAGTGCAGATGGATACATGCAAAATCGCTCCTGGAATTTACCAATATACTGCTATTGATGACTGCTCTAGATATCGCGTACTGGATGTGTTTAACCGGAGGTCGGCAGCAAACACCCTTATTTTTATCGATAAGGTAATCGAGGAAATGCCATTTCCAATACAGCGAATACAAACCGACCGTGGTACAGAATTCTTCGCAGAGAAAGTTCAGCGAAAGCTGATGGATTATGGCATCAAATTTCGTCCTAACAAGCCTGGTTCTCCTCACCTGAATGGTAAGGTTGAAAGGTCGCAAAGAACCGACAAAGAAGAGTTTTATTCAACAGTAAACTTGAATCTAGACGAACTAAAAAACGAAACATTGCCCGAATGGCAGCATTACTACAACTGGCAACGGGCACATGGTTAGTTAAAGGGAAAAACGCCAATGGATATTGTCTGTGAAAGACTTGAACAAGCCCCACTTTGAGAAGAGGTTCACGAGGATTATATAACTGAGGACGAGCGCATTCAGCTATCAAATTATCAACGCGACCTGCAATTGAGAAAAGTGAAATGATGTCTATGAATCACACAACTCATGCCATATAAATCGACTTTCTAACACTCCAAACAATGGATAGTAACTCGCGATCACAACAGTGAGCGTTGGATAAAAACTTCGGTCTTTATCGAATTTATTTAACTTCGCCAATCCTATTATTAAAACAGCTACCAAAGCCCCTATTGAAGTACTCACTAACACTTTATTTACCCATGTGCCGGTAATAGAAAAATTGCCCCTTCCAGCGGCTAAAACTTGCCACGCTTCTATTCGTCTTTGCTTGAAGAAAACGCTTTTAATGCTTTTTCCAGTGAATATTTTGCGTTAGGCATAACGGAACCTGTGAATTCTTGTACCGCTTGATGGATTTCATGCTCAGCTGGGTTTCTTTCAATTATTCCCAAGTTAAGTAACTTAATTCTGTCCGCTTCGTTTTTACTATGTACCACTGTGTTGTCCTGTTTTTGTTTGTTATGGCTGTACGATCAGGCGTAACGTAAGTCTGATCGTTGCTATTGAACCAATTACTTTTTATGGGTTTGCCCAGGAGGAACACGGTGGCAACTCCAGGGTTTGTGTTTTGCATTTTCACGAATGTTTTCGTCAACGAATTGGTAATAGCCTTCTTTCATTTTTGTCCAAAAGTCGTCCGAAATGTCTGCCCCGTTGTCACGAATGATTGTCTCAATGCCATCTAAATTGCAGTGGGTTGCATCGTAGCCTATATGCAGGGTACTTTTGGCGTCCTCAAATGAAACTGCATCGATTCCAAAGGTCCCATCAATGCCAGCAATAATTGCTTCTATGTTATCTTCGGTAATACCAACCAACTTTAAATGCCGTACGACTAAATTCGCCTCTGATACACCGACTCTGTGATCTAGATCGCTCATCTTTTCCTCCTATAAATCGATTGTTAACTTGTTTATGTTCGTCATTTCTTTAATTATTTAAAACACTATTGGCACCGAGCTGCTGCTTCATTAACGATTGTAAAATTGACATTCTTTGTTCAAGATAAAACAAAAGTTCGTCTACCGAATTTCCCATGACTACAAAGTCGCCCCCTGCTAAACCGCTGTCGATAAGAACGAGACTTCGTTGAAGGCCATTTGTGTACGTTTCTTCCAGATGTGCTTTGTGTTGCAGGTCTGTTTCACTTTGGAGTCTCTTCTCAATATTCGTTAAATAAATTTCCATCATTTTCATATGCTCAACGATGAGAGTTTGCCTATCAGAGACGTCGTTGATCCGTTGTATGCGTTGCATTAGTGCATCCATGACAAGCTCATTACTTCGAAGCATATCATCCGCACTCATCGACGTTTGAGCAGCAGCAAATGTCGCGGGTAACACCCCTCCAACAAACAGTAATGACAGTAGTACTTTGTTCATTTTGTAATCCTTAATTAGTGCTTGAAACGTTTGAAATACCCATACGGGGAAACCAACCTGGCGTCGTTTGTTTATAGTGTCTGTAGCTATCACCAAACTCGGATTCAGCTTGCTGCTCTTCTCGCGTGGCGAGTCGAGCATAAACGACAATAAGAATTGGAAACATAAGTAAGGTTGGCAGTGTTGGCCATTGCAACAAAAAGCCAAACATGATCAGTATAAATGCAACATATTGAGGATGCCGGCAGCGAGCGTACCATCCAGTAGTGGCTAAACTATGCGATTTTTGCGCGTGGTGTAGGACACTCCAAGAAGCGGATAGTAAAAAGAAACCTAAAATGATGATGACATTACTTAAGATGTGTAAAATATCCCAGTGAGCATCGCCGGATAGCCCTAGCAAAGTATGCCACAAGTGACCATTTTCATGCGCTAAAAAGTCTACCCCTGGATAACTTTCCGCTAACCACCCTGACAAAAAATATATTGTCAGGGGGAAACCATACATTTCGGTAAATAAGGCCACGATAAAAGCGGAAAATACACCTAGGCTTCGCCAATCTGTTTTCGACTTCGGCTTGATAAAACTAAACGCAAAAAAGATAAAAATGGCTGAGTTTATAATGACTAGTGCCCAGAGCCCATAATCAGAATCACCGTGCATTATTATTCTCCGTTTTATGTTTTCCTTTACGGGCCTGCTCTAACCCTTCGATATAGCCTTTTCGATATTGCTCATTGTCCTCGGTTTGTTCTTTAAATGTTTTTTCGGTGTGCTCATGTGTTTCATGTCCTTTGCCATGACTGCCGTGCATAAAAATGTGCATGACAAGGCACAACAACAAGATCAAGTAAGGTAAATACGGAAACACATGCTCACCATGCTCAACCAGCAAGAAGTAGCTCGCGGCGGTAATAAGGCCTATGGCAGACCAACCACTGGGGGTGCGCCAAAAGGGGACTTTTTGTTTACTCATAATACACCTCGCTTTGGTATCTTTTACGTTAATAAAAAGCGTTTAATCACTTGATCACCAACGTGCCACGATACATTTGCATCTGACAATGAAATGGGTAAACGCCGGCACTGGAAGCAGGAATAGTGACCGTCACTCGCTTGTTAAGCGCTAATGTTTCATTGATATCCAACTCCGGGATCAATAACGTTTCTGCACAGGGCGTTGCATCTTCTCTGACGAACATAAGCTTAACGGACTGATGCGCCGGCACCGTGATATTGGCAGGCTGATACACGCCGTCTTTTACAAGGACTTTGATACTGCCGTCTTTTATCTGGGTTGATTGTGCTTTGTAAAGCCAAAACCACCAAACAATAAGCCCAATCAGGATAAGCCCTGCTAAATTAATCCATATCATCATTGTGTACTCCTAGTGCTCTTTCGCTTTAAATAGACGTAATCGGTTAGCATTGGTCACCACCGTTAGTGATGAGAATGCCATCGCTGCACCAGCAATGACTGGGTTAAGCAGTATCCCTAAGAATGGATAAAAGACGCCTGCCGCAAATGGTATTCCGGCGACATTATAAATAAATGCGCCAAAGAGGTTTTGCTTGATGTTACGCAGTGTTGCTTTGCTCACGGCAATTGCATCCGCTAACCCATGTAGGGAGCCGCGCATCAACGTTATATCCGCACTTTCTATCGCTACATCAGTCCCAGTCCCAATCGCAAAGCCGACGTTGGCATGAGCAAGGGCCGGTGCGTCATTTATGCCATCACCGGTCATACCCACAATTTCGCCTTCACGTTGAAGCTCAAGTATTTTGTTTGCCTTATCTTCCGGCATCACTTCGGCAACGTAATCTGCAATCCCCGCTTTTCGGGCGACGGCTTTTGCGGTCAGTCGATTATCCCCGGTTAACATCACAACTCGTATCCCGTTATGCTGTAGCCGCTTTATCGCATCTATTGAGTCAGATTTTATTGGGTCAGCGACGGCAATTACGGCAACTAATGTAGAATCAATAGCAAAATACATAGGGGTCTTTGCATCCGCTGCTAACCTCTGCGCTTTGTCGATGTAATGATGAAGCTCGATCCCTTGGTCTATCATCAATTTTTCATTTCCAAATAGCAGGCGTTGAGAATTTAGCATGGCTTCAACCCCCTTCCCCGCAATGGACTGAAAATCAGTAACGGAATGGATCGGCACACCTTGCTCCTTTGCAGATTCAACGATCGCCATGGCAAGTGGATGCTCAGAACCAGACTCAAGGCTAGCCGCCAAAGAAAGCACATCGTTGTGACTATGATCTGAAACTATAACGACATCTGTTACTTTAGGGGCCCCCTCAGTAATAGTGCCTGTTTTATCTAGAACCATAGTGGTTATTTTTGATGCAGATTGCAGCGCTTCGCCGTTTCGGATAAGAACCCCCGCTTCAGCCGCCTTTCCCACACCGACCATCACCGACATCGGTGTGGCCAAACCCAAGGCGCAAGGGCAGGCAATAATCAGTACTGTGGTCGCAGAAACGATTGCAAAAGCTACTTCAGGAGATGGGCCATAATTCAGCCAGGCCAGCGCACTGATCACGGCAATGATCATGACGACCGGTACAAAATAGGCGGAAATCATATCAGCTAATCGACCAATAGGCGGTTTAGAATTTTGTGCGCGTTTTACCATGTTAATAATTTGAGCAAGCGCGGTATCTTTTCCCACGCGCTCTGCTCGAAAGACGATAGAGCCTGATTTGTTTATCGTGCCGGCAACGACCTCATCGTCTTTTCGTTTTTCTATGGGCATGGGTTCACCCGTTAGCATTGATTCATCAATACTTGTCTGGCCCTCGACAACTAAGCCATCAACAGAGATGCGCTCCCCAGGGCGAACCCGGATAAGATCATTTAGCAGAACATCTTCAATCGGAATATCTATATCATGCCCATCACGAATGACGCGAGCTGTTTTGGCTTGTAAACCAATCAGTCGTTTAATTGCCTCGGACGTTTTACCGCGTGCTTTTATCTCAAGCGCTAAGCCTAAATTAATGAGACCAATTATCATGGCTGTTGCTTCAAAATAGACATGCCGCGCCATTTCAGGCACATATCCGGGGAAAAACACAACGACCATAGAGTACAACCAGGCTGTTCCTGTCCCCAATGCAATCAAAGTATCCATGTTCGCGGCGTGATTTTTAAAGGAGTTCCAAGCACCTACATAAAAATGCCGACCAGAAAACACCATAACACCCAATGTCATGATCCCTACAATCAACCACACGATCCGCTCAGTGGTCGTGTTGACGCTCATTTCCCCCGTCACCAAGCCATAAAGCATCAGTGGCACACCCAGAGATAATGCAATGACCATGTCTCGCATTAGTTTTTTATAATATGCCCAGTCCGCCTGTTCCTTTTCTTCAATGGCAGCCTCATCTGAATCCGTATTCGCTAATGTTGCGTTATACCCAGCTTGCTCTACCGCCTTAATCAATGCGTGGGAGGATGAACTGCCCATCACCAACACCGAGCGTTCAGCAAAATTCATCTCAGCATTGGTGACACCCGAGACCTGTTTTAAGGCCGCTTCAATTTTAGTCACACAACTGGCGCAACTTGCACCTTGGATATTGAGTTGTAGCTCACCCGAAGACGCAGAGACTTGCTCAGTATGTGTTTCACTCTCGACCGCCTTACTAGCGGTTGATACTTTTTTGTCACCGCCACAACACGAATGAATTTTCGCATCGTCCGTTTTTGAATTCATGAGCCACTCCCTCTCTAAATAATGTTATGATTTAAGTGATGTGAAACCTTCAATCAAATGGCAAATCGTATCGGCCGTTGGATGCTGATCCGGTGTATTTTCCCATTCTGAGATTGCTTTTCGCATGCGCAGTCTTAGCTCATGCATGTCCTGATACCGCTGTTCAGTTTCTTTCAACCTTTGTTCAATAAGGCGCCGAACCGTCGGGCATGGCGCGTTGGTTTGTGATGACGTGAACAGAATTTCCTTAATATCATTGATAGAGAAACCTAATGAACGCGCGCTTAAAATAAACCGTAGTCGTGTCACATCAGCGGGCCTGTAATACTTGTAACCATTGTGCGATTTACTTGGCACCAAAAAACCAATGCGCGTGTAATACCGTACGCTGTCCGCGCTAATCTCTAGTGCATCTGCAATTTGTTTAACGCGCATTTTAACGCTCCTCTTTTATCAACATAGATATGCGGTTAAGCACGCCTTTAATCCTATGTTCTACTCTCACGTTACTAGGGTAAACCTATGTGTTGCTCACAGGTCAACACCTATTCTTTCAGCAGATCCTTGGAAGCGGCTCATCTTCGAGTTCATTCATGAAACGTCTTCCTCCCATTGGCGTAACAATGGTCACGCGCCCTTTTGATTCGGTGTTTTTTACTATTACACCAATGTGTTCGGCCTGCTCCCCGTTTCGAATGCTCCGCCAGTGTTCTAGCACCTTACCGCTTATGTCAGGGGCAACAACAGCAACAATGCGTCCCTCACACGCTAAAACAAACGGATCAAAGCCTAATATTTCACACACGCTTGCCACTTCAGGTCGCACCGGAATATTATTTTCAATTAACTCGATATCGAAGCCTGTTTCATTAGCAACGTCATGGAGTAATACTGACAACCCTCCACGAGTTGGGTCACGCACAAAACGAACACCTTCCAAATGCTTGATTGGATCAATAAGAGGAACAACGCTTCCACAATCAGACTTTAGCTGACCTTGCAAACCATAGTCCTCGCGAGCAAGCAGGACACACGCACCGTGATCACCTACAGAACCACTAACCAGTACATGATCGCCTGCCTTTATAAGACTGGTATCCCAAATCGGCGCATCTCGGCTGTCTCCAACACCCGTTGTATTGATAAAAACGCCGCCACCACTGCCTTTCGGGACAACTTTCGTATCACCTGTTACAATGGCGACCTTCGTTTCTTCGGCAGCTTGATGCATTCCATTAACGATTTGTTTCAATGTTGAAAGGGAAAAGCCTTCTTCAATAATAAATGCAGTACTGATGTACCGTGGTGTTGCCCCAACGACTGCTAAATCATTGACGGTACCGTAAACACTCAACGCGCCTACATTGCCGCCTGGAAATGTTGGGGGGGATACAACGAAGCTATCCGTTGTTATACTCAGATAAGGACCATCAAAAGTTACTGTGGCGGCATCATGAAGCAGATCTAGATCTTTGTTCGCTTTATTTTTAAAAACATGATCAATGAGTCTTTTTGTCAGTGTTCCGCCGTTCCCCTGAGCTAATTGAATAGATTCCGTGCCCAACGGCTCTGATGATGAATGATTATTGCCCTCTGCGCTTTTCATTATGACCTCCGTGAACAGTATTCGTGGATTTGCCCAACACTTATTGCGGCATCGTTTAATGGCAAACTACTTGGAATAACCACAGGAATGTCTGATTGTAAAAACCGTTGTGATATACCGTCACACAACATGCGATTTTGGAAGACGCCTCCTGCCAATCCAATGTGATCAAAATTAAACTTTTTACGGCAATGTAGGGTTACCTCCCATACCGTTTCAATTAACGAAGCGTGGAAATTTGCAGCACGAGTTTGAGGAGACACTTTGAAATCAAATAGTTCCGGTACCAGTGTTCGCCAATCCATTTGAATAAATTCGTCGTTTTTCTGGACCAACGATAACGGCATAACCTTAGAGGGCGTCGACGCAACGCTTTCCAACATCATGGGCGCCTGCCCTTCATAAGAGACTTCGCTCTGTTCACAGCAGGCAAATGCCGCCGCGTCGAACAGTCTTCCCATTGAACTACTAACATGACAATTGAGTTCGTTTTGCCATGCGTTGTAGCTTAATTGTTGTGGATCAAATGGTTTAAAATCAATGCCGGTGAAATTAGTACCCCACACTAGTGATGCTGCACTTCGCCATGGTTGATTTGGAACCTTGTTGCCGCCTTGCAACTTCATAGGCGCTAATGAGGCAACGCGTTTCCAATTGCCCGGCGTCCCCCAAAAAACTTCCCCTCCCCACATCTCGCCATTCTCGCCTAATCCCGTTCCATCCCACACGAAAACTAAGCTTGGTGTCGATATTTCAGCAGCTAATGCCCACGCTGATGCGTGAGCGTGGTGATGTAAAACTTTAGTAGTCGGTAGTTCGCTGCCTTTGGCCCAACGGGAACTGATATAGCCAGGATGGCTATCGCAAAGAATACGCTGTGGATGAACATGATAGAGAGCTTGAAAGTCACTGATACATTTTTCAAAGTGCGCTTGCATTTTCGGAGAATCGAGGTCGCCAATATGCGGTGTTACGATAAGTCGATTGTTCAAAGCTATTGCGACTGTATTTTTCTGATTCGCGCCAACAGCAAGCATTGGTTCCTGCACGGTATATGGCAATGATAATTCTATCGGACTTATACCCCGCCCCAGGCGAATTGGAATGGTGCCTGACTTAAGCGTTCGCAGCACAGAATCATCCAGTTTGTGAAAAATGTCTCGATTATGGTGCACGAAGATGTCTGCCAACATCGTAAGGTGTTGCTGTGCCGATGACGTCGATGTGACCATCGGTTCACCGTACATATTGCCTGACGTAGCCACCATGGGGCGATTGAATTGCTGCATAATGAGTAAATGCAGTCCGCTGCACGGAAACATTACCCCCAAATCACGAAGCATGGGCGCTACGTTATCTGCAATGGGTACATTCGATTGCTTTTTTGCAAGTAAAATGGGTCGCACGGGGCTTAGTAAGAGCGCTCTTTGATGACTGTCTACAGCAACGCATTTATCTAACCAATCCTCACTTGTTTCGTCTGCACGAGGCTCTGGGAGCATGACCGCGAAAGGTTTATCTGGTCTATTTTTACGCTGGCGTAAAAGGTCTACCGCTTCAGTGCTTTGTGCGTCACAGAGCAAGTGATAACCGCCTATACTTTTTAACGCGACAATTTTGCCTTGATTCAAATATGCGACAACCGTTGCTACAACATCAACATCGCCTTGCGAGACCACGCGCCCGCCGACAGTTGAACAAAATACTTCAGGCCCGCATACGCGACAGCTTATTGGTTGAGCATGAAAGCGCCTATCAGTTGGCGATTGATATTCTTTACGACATAACTCACACATTGGAAATGCTGACATACTCATGTTCTTTCTGTCGTATGGCATTGCTCGCAGCATAGAAAATCGTGGACCACATTTACTGCAAGCGATAAAGCTATAGGTGCCACGTCGGTTAGTATTTGACAGTAACTCAGCTTTACACGCTCCACACAAATAGACATCTTTGGGGATTGATATCGCCCCGCACGCTATATCATGACCGCTTTCTTTTATCGTGAACGAGTCTACATTACTCAGTTTAACCTGCTTCTTTTCCAGCAAGGATATGGAAACTAGCGACCCATTGTTCAGTAAGTCGAATACAAATTGTTCAACGTCTAGCTCAGTGCCTTCAGCGTGTATTCGCACACATCCACAGTCGTTTTGTACCCAACCAACAATACTTTTTTCATACGCTAAGCAGTAAACTAACGGTCTGAACCCAACCCCCTGGATGACTCCAGTAATGTTCAACTCATAGGCGATAGTTTTACTCTTATTCGTATTGGCAACATATGTGCGGGCAGTTGTCATCACTTCATCTCCACCTTTAGCGTATTCCCCTTTTTGATAACATTTGTTATCGAGCGCTCACCAGAGCTATACCAAATTCGGCAAGCCCCCTCATCAGACACCATACATGCGCCTTTAGGGGATGCTGGTTTGCATTCCTGACCAAAAAACGGGCACGCATCAGGTGTCATTTTTCCGAGGATCACTTTTTCACAGGGCGATGTGGTTTCAGGAACGTTTTGCGCACATTGCGAAGGGAAATCGACTGGCGCATAATTGTTTGTGGCGTCTAGGTGCGATAGTCTCGAAGCAAAGGAAAATCCAGAACCAGGAATAACACCAATTCCTCGCCAATGTGCGTCAACGATAGTGAACGCTTTATTGATTATTGCTTTAGCTGCTGCATTGCCGTTTTGCTTTACCACTTCGGGATAGCGGTTACTCAGTGTGACGACTTTATTTGAACAATTACCGAGCAGCGTTTGGAGCGACAACAGCAAACTTTCTGGATGAAAACCAGCAATACTGACAGGCAAATTATGATGGTCGATTGCAAACTGCCATTCTTCACTACCCATAATTGTCGCAACGTGGCCAGGCGCAATCAGTGCATCAAAAGTATTCGGTTGACTCTCAAGCACATGGGCAACTGCTGGCCAAGTAAGTCGTCCAGACAATAAAACTTTAAAGTTATTGGGTAAATCATTAAGCAGTGTTGCTGCAATCGGTGCCATAGTCGTTTCAAAACCAACAGCAAAAAACACAATAACCTTACGAGGTTCTTCCAATGCTATAGATACCGCTTCTTGAGGAGAAGATATCGGACGGATATCGGCCCCTTGATTTTTTGCGTCTATCAATGAGCTACAGCCACCCATTTCGTGTTCGACTGGGACGCGGAGCATGTCACCAAAACTAACGATAACGACATTTTCGTTAATGGCTAAGTGTATCGCGTATGCAATATCCTCTTCGGGGCAAATACAAACGGGGCACCCTGGCCCAGGTATCAGATGAATATTGTGCTGAAACAACGTTCTAAATCCAGCGCGCGTAATCGCACGCTCATGGCCACCGCAAACATTAAGAATACGAAACGGTTTTGAAAGCGAGGTATTCTTAATGTCTCTTAGCAACGATTCAACACTGTACATAAGACTTTAGACTCCGCTATTTTGTAACGACTGAGACTGATGAGCTGTAATGGCGTGCGTAAAATAAGAAAACCAACGCTCTAGATGTTGACTTTTCAATGAAGACACTTCGAGAACGGGCGCATCGTTGCCCACTTTACGAAATGATTCAATCGCGCGAGGTACATTGAATTCATCGTGAAATTGCAAGTAATCGGTCTTAGAAATAAGCATGACGTCCGCGGCACGAAACATCACTGGGTACTTTTCAGGCTTATCATCACCCTCTGGCACGGACAGCAAAATAATGTTTAAGTGCTGTCCTAAATCAAAACACGCTGGACAAATCAAATTGCCAACATTCTCTATAAACAAAACGTCTAGTTTTTGTAAGCTAAATCTTCCAAGTACCTTTTGCACCATACTGGCGTCCAAGTGACACCCTTGGCCCGTGGCGATTTGCTCCGCCTGCACACCATGACGTCTAATTCTATTTGCGTCATTTTCAGTTTCGAGGTCGCCTTCAATCACCGCCATCGCGTATTGCGACTTAAGCGCACGTATCGTTTCTTCGAGTAGCCTGGTTTTTCCACTGCCTGGGGATGACATCAAATTAATCACTAGTACATTATGTGCGTCAAATAAAGCACGGTTTGCTATCGCTTGGTTGTCATTGTTGCTTTTTAAATTTGCGTGAACCTCAACGATATTTGCTGATGGCTTGTCAGTTTTCTCTGATTTTACTTGCGTTTCGCAACCACAGTTACCGCACATGTTTTCTCTCCTTTGATTCTGTAAAATTGTCAGGTGCGATAAACTCTATTCGTTGCAATATAAATTCATCGCCCTCAATGAGGTCGGTTTGCCAAGCACCGCAACTTGCACATAGGATGCTATTCACCGAAACTCGGCTGAATTCGCCACACAATTTACAGCGTATCTTGATAGCGCTTGTGTCAATTCTAAGCGTTGCCTGATCGCCAATGGTGTGAGTTCTACACGCCAAGAACGCATGGTGCAGCAAGTCAGGCTCAACACCTGACAGTGGGCCGACTTTGACGTGAACCAGACTGACAGACTTATTCATGTTTGCTCGCTGGTGAACAGCGACTGTGTCAAGCAAGCTATAGCAAAGACTAATTTCATGCATCGTAAGCAATGACCTGATCGAGCATCTCCCATGTCACCTGCGCGTCATCATAGGTGATCACTTGGAGAGCATAACCAACATGTACCATCACATAGTCGCCAACTTTGACCTCTAGCCCTTGCACTAAATGTAAACTCACCTCGCGAGAGACACCTTTCGCTTCACACGTTGCGTTAAAGCCTTTAATTGCAATGACTTTCATGGGGATAGCGAGACACATTACTGTTTTACCCGTTGATAGGGCCTACTTGCTCTAGCTCGATAAATAAACAGCGCAACGGTGACAAGCACGATTGTTGACACCAGCGATCCCAAAAGTAGTGAATGATCGCCTTGATGACCCGGGTGCGCATAACTAACGGGTGAACCTACCACCAGATAAAAAAAGGCAATTAAAGAAGTAACTGACTTTCTAATACTATTTTTGATTTTCATAATATTCCTCAAGTAAGGTTAACGAACTTTTAGACGCAAACGCTCTTCCCCTGTTTCGTCCATTACGTGCACGGCACATGCTAAGCAGGGGTCAAAACTATGAAGTGTTCGCAAAATCTCTAAAGGTTGGTCAGGATCATGTAGCGTATGTTTATCTTGCAGAGCGGCTTCATAAGCACCTGCCTGTGAGTTGGGATCTCGAGGTCCAGCGTTCCATGTCGTAGGCACGACACATTGGTAATTCTCAATTTTGCCATTTTGCATGACCAACCAATGCCCCAACGCGCCACGAGGCGCTTCCATCACGCCTACCCCCTGGCCTTTAATTGGCCAATTGGTAGGGTCAAAATACAGAGGGTTAAACGTATCGGTATCGCCCTTTGCGATATTATCCAATAGTTGGTCATACCAAGACTGTAGCTGGTTAACCACAATTTTTGTTTCCACTGCTCTGGCGAGCGTCCTACCGAGTGTGGAGAAAAGTGCAGAGGTCTCTAAATCCAAGATAGAAAGAGATCGATTAACGATGTCTTGCGCAGCGGCATCTTTTTTAGCATACATCATTAGCACGCGAGCCAGCGGTCCCACCTCCATCGCATGGCCTTTCCAACGCGGACTTTTCAACCATGAATATTCAGCCCCTACATTTAGGTGCTTGTAAGGCGGTTTCGGACCAGTATACTCGAGTGTTGTTTGTCCATTAAAAGGGTGTAAACCACTTGCGTTCCCTCCACTATATCGATACCAGGAGGAAGAGACGAATTCTTGAATTTCAGAGGGATCATCTAGATCAAGGTCATGCACTTTACTCAAGTCTCGACCAAGTATTGCACCTCGTGGAAACAAGAAAGAATCAGGGTCATCCATTGATGTCATAGGTAAGTCTCCATAGGTAAGAAAGTTACCCAGCCCTTCCCCTCGTGTCCCCCACTCTTTGTAATAACCCGCAATCGCCACAATATCGGGGTAATACACCTGATCGACAAAGCTCTTCATTTGCGTGATAGCATCTTGTAGTTGCACTAATCGACTCGTGTTAATACCCGTTGACGCATTGAGATTAATCGGTGAAGGCACGCCGCCAACGACAAAATTAGGATGAGGGTTTTTCCCTCCAAATATGGTGTGAACTTTTACAACTTCACGCTGCCACGTTAGCGCATCTAAATAATGTGCTAATGCCATCAAGTTAACTTCAGGTGGCAGTTTATAGCCAGGATGCCCCCAATACGCGTTACTGAATATCCCTAGCTGCCCAGACTCAACCAGCGTTTTGACTTTTTGCTTCATATCTTTGAAATATCCCGGCGATGAACGAGGATAATCACTCAATTGACCGGCGAGCGCAGCGGTTCTCGTTGGATCTGCATCTAGTGCAGAAACAACGTCAACCCAATCTAGGGCATGCAAGTGATAAAAATGCATCACGTGATCATGCACATATTGGGTTGCAATCATGATGTTTCTTATCAGTTGTGCATTTTGAGGGATAGCCATTTCTGCTTCACTCAGTACGCCTATTGAAGTACGTGACTGTCGGTGCCCTTTTTTACCATGTTGCATCGGTCCTTTTGGCATAGATGTCATGGAGGGCTTTCCAATGGCAACCCCTAATTTTGCGTTTGACCGCCAAGCTTTTCTAATTGCATCTTCGACAGCACGCACCGATGCCATACCATGCACCAGCGTGCAGACGCCACAGATACGTTGCGCAAAAGCCCAAGCGTCACGCGGATCTCTGCCTTGTAAAATCAGTTCAATTCCCCGAACAGACGTGCCTGATGAGAACGCCTGTTTGATGGTATTCCCATCCATTTCAGCTTCTATTCGAAGATGCCCTTCAATTCGAGTGATAGGATCGACGACTAACCGGTTGTTACTTGCTGTATTTTCCATGAGCCTTGCCTATTATCTTATGAGTTTTTCCCAGCATGCTTCTGTGCACCTTTGCCGGGTTTGGATTTGTACCACTCCCATGGACCCAAGGCTTGGTAAAAGCTGCTTTTATCCCAGAAATCGGGCTCAGAGCAACCAAGACACGGATGGCCAGATTCGATAGGAAAACTCGTGCCTTGATTCCATTTAACCGTTGCACATGCGTTAAAGGTTTCGGGCCCTTTACAACCAAGTTCGAACAAACACCACCCATTTTTTGCCCCCTCATCATCAAACGATTTTGCAAATTTACGTTGTTCAAAAAATGGGCGTCGATAACATCTGTCATGGATGCTTTCACCAAAAAAAGCGAGTGGGCGTTGTAATTCGTCGAGATCAGGGAAACGCTTAAACGTCAGGTAATGAACCAACACAGCTGTAATCGCGATAGGCAGTGGCGGACAGCCTGAAATGTTTACGATTGGCTTGTCTGTAATAATGTCGCTTACTGCCACTGCCCCCGTCGGATTTGGGTTTGCTTTAGGGATCCCGCCAAAAGACGCGCAGGTACCGATGGCAATAATACCCGCAGCATCTTTTGCCGATTCTCTCAGCATATCGACATTACTCATGCCACTGATCGTTGAGTATCCTGGGTTACCCACCGGAACCGAACCATCAACCAACAACAAATATTGCCCTTTGTGCGCGTTCATCGCCGCACGCCTAGCGTCTTCAGCTTGCTCTCCCGCAGCAGCCATTATCGTATGCTGATAATCCAACGAAATATGATCGAAAATAAGGCTTTCCAATGTGGGAGCATGAGAGCGCAATATTGCTTCGGTACACCCTGTGCACTCTTGAAAGGGCAACCAAATCACAGAGGGTCTTCTCGCATTGCCAAGGGCAGTCGCCAAATCGGCAACAGCGCTTTGCGGCAATGCCAGTAAAGACGCCGTTGTAGCGCAAAACTTAAGAAATGTGCGTCTTGAGATACCGGACGCTTGTAACTGCTTGTTTAATGTTGGTAGCGCCATTTCAATCCTCCTTAGCCGTTTCATCAGAAGATTGATGAGACAACGAATGGATGTCAGACACTATATTGCTGAGCGATAACACCATATCTTCTGGCTGAGATTTTATGATTGGTGGACAGGTACAGATATGAACGTATTTGCCCATGATCTCCACATCTTCGTTATAGTGAATTTCAAGCCAAACGCCTGCGTAGCGTGATTCGATTAGCACCGTATCACCCAGCGCCTGAATATCAGCTTTAACCTCTCCATGCCCAAGAAAAGCTTCTAACTGCGCTTCTTCGCTAGCGCTTAAAGGCAATCGTCGCAGATCAATCGTGGTTTGTTCTTGTCGTTCAATTAACTGAGACAACGCATGACGTATCTGATGCAAAAGCGGCATTACGTTGCCGGTTTTTTCAGCATTGGATGTCATAAAAATGAGTTCTTCGGTCATCGTGCCTCCTTTTGGGTTGCCGGTTTATAGGCCTGAATGTCGTCGCTTGATAAGCAAGCAAATGCGATATCGATGATCGATGATAACGCTGCATTTACCTTTGGACTCAAAGAGGTTCCCCACTCTATCGCCTCAGGCTCTACGCCAATTAACGTCACCGCAGAAGGTTTTGAATATAACGTTTGGCTGGTCAACAATGTATCGCGTAACGTGATCTGGTGAACGGAATGGGTCGTCGCTTGCTTAAACTGATCCGCAATTGCCTCGTCCTCAAACACTCTCACCGTACCAGGCGAACAGCGCATGTAGGCCGCGTCGATGACTATCGTATGATCGGAACTCGCGACCCACTCCAAAAGTTCATAGCTCAGTGTCCCAGCGTCAATGCAAGATACATTTGAATAAGACTTTAGCAGGGGTTGCAGAGCACGAACCGCGTGCACACCAACGCCATCATCTCGCTGCAGTAGATTTCCAACACCAATGATAGCGTAGCGCTTAGCCGCATTTTTAATTTGGTCAATTGTTGGTGTAGTTTCTAGTGATAGCATCGGTATTTTCCTTATTAGCTATGAGGTGCTGGAATTGACCAGCCAATCACAAAGAATAAACAGAGAACGATCACCGATAGACCAAGTAATTTTGTTGACCTAATGCGTTGACCTGTGCTTTGACGCATCACGAGTTTGATCACGATTATTGTTTGGATCAGGTAATAAAGTGCAAACCCTTTTGAAGCGAGATTAATAATTTCAAATACGTTAGATGACCAAACTAATATACCTGCGATGGCGATAACTAAAACGTAGTAAAATTGGGGGGAGATAGGTAAATGGAAAAGCTCTTTTAAGAGGCCTCCGCCACCGATAGTATCGGCTAATGCTGCACTTAACTGACTTGCCGTGGCGGCAACCAGTAATAAAATCGGCAATACCCATATTGCTTGCCCTAGGGTGTAGCTAATCGTTGTTTCGTTTAATTCCGTGATCGGAAAATTCAGGAAAATAGGACACGTTAGACCGATAAAAACAACATAGAGAAAAATAGCGATCCACTGAGCATAACGACTCGCTTTAATGCGCTGTTCTGGCGTATAGTTATTCCCCATAAAACGGGTTGTCTCGAACCCTTGCGTTACCATGAGCATCCCTGCGAGCATGCTAACAGTTTCAAAATGGCTCAATGCCTGTATCGCTTCATGTTGAAACCAAGCACTTTGTACTTGTATGTCGTAGGTTGCCAGCGCTGCGAGCACACCTACTATAATAGCCAACTTTATTGTCACGGCGAATAGCTCAATGGTCTCTAGCCCCCTAGCACCTCGAAGCCAAGCGACCACCATAATGATGACAAGCAACCCACTGGTAAACAGTTTGATGTACGTCGTATCAGAGATAGATAAACGATCAAAAACAAACGCTGCAAACAAACTAATATAAAACGCCACGGAAATGGCATATGCCGCACCAAGCGCCCATTGACTTGCTTTTTCAAGCGTCATAATACTGCTTTGTTGATTGCTAGCTAGCTCAGGTTCTGCGTGGCGTATATTGAAGCGAATAACCGACCCCAGCGCATATGCCAGAATGGACAACAACACTATTCCAAGCAGTGCCCATTTCCCCATTACCGAATGCAGCAGTGGTGCAATGATCAAAAAGCCACTACCAATAATGGAAGCCAACGGTGTGACTGTTGCTCGCCATTGGAAAGATTGTCGTAAGCGAGGCAGACACAATACTATTGCGATCAGCACCGAGGTTGCGAGCGCAATGGAATTTGTGATCACAGTTTGTACCCCTTAATGGTGTTTATACCACCCGGCACGCTTAATATCGTTCCAGGACGTAGATTGATGGCAGGCATAGCATTCCTCAACTTTAGCTTTAGGCTCGCCTGCCACTTTGGCGGAAATCATTTTAAAATGCTGCATATAGTGACTGGGCGGCGCTTCATGACATTGATTACAATCACGTGATTGACTCGACGGGTGAATAAACTTTGGCAATGACCATTTGTCTGTGCTGTGACACTGCACGCAATCCTCTCCAAATAGACCTAAATGGCGATCATCGTTGCTGTGACATTGCGTACAATTTAATAAGGCTTCTTTATCACTGACCTCAGGGTGCACAAACAAGGGCTCAGGAGTTTGTTTATTCGCTAGTATGTTCTCCAAAAACGCCATGGTGGCAGCGCCCTCGTCAAACGGGACATTTGGGTTGGGGAGCATATTGAAACCAATGTCGACTAACGCTATATGGCTCATGAGCGAAATGTTGGCCGATTCACCTTTGTGCTCTACATGGCAACTTGCACATTCTTTGATGTCGGTATGAAATGCAGTGGGTTGACGCGCAACGATATGCGTATCATTTGCATGACACGCCACACATTTGTCACGCTCAACGCCCTTCACCGGTGTGTGACAACTCAAACAGTCATCCGCGAGAAAGGCATGTGCTTTATTGAGTGAACCGGGTTCAACCATTTTTTCCCATGGAATTTGTGCGCTATCTTCAGGCATATGAATGAAATGACTGACGCCAAAGCCAGCAGCAACTAAGCCAAGAACGATTATTATCCATTTCATCATAACCAGCGCAGTCCAAAGTAAACTTCACTGAAAATGTGAAAAAACAGGACTACATAAAGTGTCATTGAAATCACGATGTGAAATTTTAACCAACGAGCAAACCACACCTTCGCGGTGTCATGAATGAGAATGCTGTACTCAACATCGGAAATTGTATCAATGATGGAAAGAACCTGGCTTTCTTGTTTGAACAATTTACTTTGTGCTGAAGTAGGCACATTTAACGTGATGTAAGGAATATGTCGTGCGGATGTTTGGGCAAACGTCGAATATCTGACATCACAGACTGCGTCTTTCAACGCCTGTTTTGCGTTAGAAAGCGCAACGTGGAGTTCATTTACTTGGCGCTTTTTCTCTTTCAAATTCGATGAAATAAGACCGAGTACATATCGACCCACAAACCCACTGATCACAACGACCATCATAAAGATAACAAGCGAAACTCCGGTAGCACTATCAAAACGATGGGCGCTATGGATCAGCGCTAGAATAGGCCCCAGCACACCAGCATAGATATGTATACGCAGGAGCGTTGGCATAGCGATGTGCTTCGTCACGACTTTCTTAAGTGATTTGTTACGCTTAATGATCATGTATACCAATGGGATAAGCATTAATACCGAAGCGCTTAAACCCACGCCAAATCCAATAAAACTGCCTGGGAATGCTGGGTCTCTATGCCATACAAAACCTAGCCATAGCAGGATCATTAGGACAACCAAGCTGCTTACAATTGTGCGCTCTTGAGAATTCATTAAGCCTCAACCTCCACATCAGATTTAGGGATAGCTTGGCACGCCAGAATATACCCACTGAGCTTATCTTCAGGCTCCAGCCCATCATCAACCTCCATATCGACGTCACCACGTAGCAGTTTCACCTTACAACTCCCGCACGAACCCGCTCTGCATGAATTCTCTATATCTACATCGAGTCCATCAGCGACGTCTAATACGGTCTCATCCGGACCCGCGTGGGCTTCGACGTCTGAAAGACTAAACCGTACTTGTCTGTTGTCGCCTGCGTTGGTGTTAGTGGCTAATTGAGGTTTAACGGGAGCGGGCTCTGGTTTAGCAGCCCCAAACGCTTCGGTTTTAATATGCGTGTTAGGCATACCCAATTCGGCTAGCATTTTTTTCGTAGCATCCATCATTGCAGGAGGCCCACAAATATGCGCAGTTTTTGAGGCAATATCTGGCACAAATTCGTTTATCATTGCGGATGAGAAGCGGCCTTGGGGCCCCATCCAGGATGTACCCTCTGCTTGAGTCATACTGACCAGTACTTTTAACCGAGGATGACGTGCTTGCAGATATTTTAATTCCTGTTCAAAAATAAAGTCGTTGGACGTTCGCGTACAAAACAGAAAATAAATATCACCGTCCCAGCACGTCGTCGTTAAGTAGCGGACAGCGCTCATCATCGGTGTGATCCCCACTCCCCCAGAAATCAACACCACGCTGTTTGAACCATGACCATTGAAATAAAATTTACCGCCGGGGGCTTTAATTGAAAGCGTATTTCCTACCTCAACCGCGTCATGCATATAACGAGAAACCACACCGAACTCCTCTCGCTTTATCGTAACTTCAAAGTAATACTGTTCAGTGGGCGATGATGCAATGGTGTATGAGCGCTTAACTGGCTTTTCAAAACCATCGATGTTCAGTGTGAACGTGACAAATTGACCTGGTTCGAAATCAAATGGAATGGTTTGTCCATCTGGGCTGGCTAGACGTAACGTTTTAACATCATGGGTTTCATTAAAAATCGCGGTTACTACCATATCGCCACTAAACGTGCCCTTGCGCGATGAGGCAGTGGATGACAATGCTGGCTCGCTACTTTGCGCAGGTGCCGAAGCATGCTGCTGGGCAGCCGGATTAGATTCGACAACAGAGGAAACTTTTGTCGTTGGCGCAGATGTGCTTGCGGTGTCAGTAGACTTAAGCTCTTCGAGCAGCGCGGCAGCTCTGCGCATCTTAAATCCATACACATACACCATAACAATTGTAAATATGAGTAAAACGAGCATCACTGCGCTGTGAAACGGTGTCATACCAAATAGGGTTGAAGTACCTTTTTCCGGCGCACTGGGAAGCAAATTCATTTGTGACTTGAACCAGGTTAATGCCACTCTTCGTGGTTCTTGCCCGTCTTGTATGGCACGTTTCGCAGCAAGACCACTGTCAAAATGGGCTATACCCTCTTTAACTGTTTCAACAGCCATTTGCATTTGGGAATAGTCATCAGTGGCAGCTGCGCGGGCAAGCCAATCAAAACCTGTAGCAAGTTGCTCACTTCCTTGTTGCATTCTTGCGGTTGCTTTAATCAGAACAGTCTCTCTTTGTTCGGGTGTAGCTGAATGCATGCGCATTAGCGTGGGATAGAGATCTTTAGGTTTGGGTGCACCCATTTTCTCCATCATTTTATCCATGCCTTTTGCCATACCGGGTCCCATCATGGCGCCAGCATTGCCCAGCGGTCCTTTACCTTGTGTAGCAGTCGGCAAAACATCCGTATTAGCGTTGACAGTGGGATCATTGGTAGCTTCAGGATGGTGGCTCGCATGCTCACTATCCTCTGGCTGTTGCTGTGCGTAACTGCTCGTCGTTGCGAATAACAGCATAACGTTCAAAATGACGGCGTAACGCAGAAAAAATGATGTGTGTGGCCACCACATGCTCATAACTCACCTGTTTGTTCGGCCATCCACAGGCTATTTATCTTAGCGATCTGAGAGGGCGTTAATACTGATACCGCTTTCCCTACCGATGTAATAAACTGCAACCGCAAGGCGCTGTTTGTGGCTTCTATTTCAGCAATGGTGTCTTTGATATTGTCGTATTGAGGTAGCCCCTGAGCGGTCAATTCCCACAACGATGCTTCTAACGCACTTCGCTGCAGCGTAAAGCTTTGTTGAGTAGACTCCCATTCAGTTCGGATCGTGAGAAGCGTTTGGTACTGACCATCGGTCAATTCGAGTGTCTCTTTGTGGTTTAAGAAAAAAGCTTGCTCTCCAACGTGGTATAAATGCAGCGCTCCACTGACACCGGGTAAGCTTTCATTTAATGGAGAACCAGATATCTGTGTTTTATTTTGTTCAGGTGGTGTACCCATCATTGAGCTGTTTTTCATCATCATTTTGCACATCATTCCCATGCACGATTTCCCGCGCATTGGCATCATGCCTTTATTCTTACTCTTTCCCATTTTCATTGTGTTTGTTGCTGAAAGTGGCATTGATGATGTATTGAGTGAAACACTGGTATCACTCGGATTTACACTCGCATTGCTTTTTGGCTGGGTCGCTAATGAATTGTCTAACGAGCGCAAAGCGGTTTGGATTTTAGCGAAGTCATCAACGTTTAACTCAGGCTGAGTTTCTTTAGTTTCTGATGAATTGTTTTTTTTGTCTGGCTCAGTACTTTGTGGTACTGCTGAGCACGCGGTTGTGAATAAGACACTCACTAATACCAGCGTCACAATAACCGCTATACGGTAGGGTTGGTGATAAACTCTATTATTCACAACGGCATACTCCTAATTAAAATATTAATCAAAAACCACGGTCAAACTCGACCATGTCATAACGCGTAATTTCGCCATCCAGCACAATAGCTTCCGCGAAGTGCTTATCCTTAGTTTTTCCAAGACGAATTTTCCCAACGAACTCTCGTGAATAGCTGTTTTCACCTTCTGAGATTGCTGTAGGGTCGTAGACAGTTCTATAGACATTAAAAACTTGATGTTCCTTCAAACCATCCGTATCAGATACACATACCACTGCTTGCTTATCATCGACTGTAACAACTTGCCCACTCATGATGTAGTCGTGATAAACCTGGCTTGCGCATCCTCCGAGGAGTCCAACTGACAAGACTACAATTGAAAAAAACTTAATTAATTTATTCATGTAAAATTCCTGTGATTATTGAAATAAGCGAGACAGCAGGTCACCTCCTGCCTCGTAACGTGGTGATTAGCTCTATTTGTGTTTATGTATTGGTTTAGACTTTTCAGCGGTGTGCCCCATCATTTGGCTCATCATGTCTTCCATCATCGACATACGCTGTTCCATCATTTTCATTTTGTCTTCGGTGGACATATCAGTGTGTTTGTGTTTCATTCCTTTTCCCGCTTTCATCCCCATCGAGTCGCTTCCTTCCATCATGCCCATCATGTCTTGCATCTTTTGGGCATGCTCATGCAACATGGCTTCGCGCTTCTCCGGATCCGATTCACTCTTAACGGCATCCAATACTGCGCGCATTTCTTCCATATGCGTCTGCATCTTTTGCATCATCTGACCATCCATCATCGGCATATCAGATTTGTCAGTCTGTTGATATGCAAAAGAAGTCGCTATTGGCGCAACGACTAAAGCACTGGCCAGTAATAGTGAAGTAAGCTTTTTCATAAGATTGTTTCCTTTGATTATGCTCAGTTGAGCGTTTTAGGTTTAAAGTTTACGTCTTGTCACCTTAATCTAATGTCTTAGACTCAGGTCAATAGGCTATATGGACGATAAAAACTCAGCTAAAGCTTCAAGCTCATCATCTGTAATCGGCATTTGCGGCATTGCGGACGACGAGTTATTAAATTGAGGCTCCTTAACTTTGCGCAAAAAGAATGCCCTGCCTTTTTCGCTAATAACATTATCCAGCGATGGACCGAGTGTTCCGCCTGCGCCTTGCACTTGATGACACCCCTGACAACCATATCGAGTGAGTACGTCACGTGGATTGACTGTTAATGATTTAGCCAGAGTCACCTCTACCGGTTGAGCAGGACTAGAAGCTATTTCCATGAATTCAAGAATGGCTTATACTTCGCTGCCGGTTAAATGCGCTTTTTCGCGCATGTGTGGCATGATCACTCTCCACTCACTGATAGAAAACTCACGCACAGGCCTACTGTTATGACAACGCGCACAGTTGTTATTAATTAACTCTGCGCCAGAAAGTGTGGTTTCATCGTCTGCCAAGTTCGGTAACGAAATAAATGTGATTAGTGCACATATAATTAATTTCTTGTTCATGATATCCCCTAGAATCCATAGCTGAATTACACAGCAAACCGTGTATCATCAGGGCCTTCAACTACGTCTGTATCTTCATAGCCCACCTTAATAACTGAACGAGGGTCCAACCAATAGTTGACACCTACCATCCAGCGCTCCGCTTCTTCAATTTTATTGGTTTCAGCATATTCAAGGACCAATTCAGTACTACCTAGGGATTGAAAAGCATGCCCAACGAAGAAAGTACCTTGTAAAAACCATCCATTGCGTGAAAATGAGTCAATAGTTTGCTCATGATCTCGCTCAACAAATGAGTCCGTTTCAGTTTTAATATACTCGCCTCTGATGATGGCGTGAGTACTAATAAAGTTGATATCAAACCCATTGGCTGTGATATCTAGTTGTCCTTGTTCGTCGTAGGCACCTTGATAAAATGTTTATGTATTTAATCGTAGTGATTTCATTTCAACTGTAGTTGATTCAGATCAAAGCATCACTACGAATCGATTACGGTTTGATTACATTTCTGTAATCAAATCATTAACTTTATTTATCCATTCAAGGACTTTACTTATGCTGAAGCTATCAAACATATAAGTGAGCTTTCACTCTTCTACGAAATAGGCTTTTAAGATGTTGTATCAACAGACAGCACTAATATCAGGCGCTAGCTCTGGTATAGGACTTGCGCTTACAAAAGAGCTTCTACTCTCCTACCCTTTTATCCAGATCGTAGCACTGTGCAGAAATCCAGACACTTTACAACAGCTTAAAAGGTCTTATGGGGATAGGATCAGAATCGAGTGTATCGATTTCACTGATAGGGATTGTATTAAAAGCCTTCAAAACGTCGTCAATCAGCATACTCACTTTAGCTACCTGATCCATTGCGCAGGTGTTGTCATGCCATTTGGAGGTATTAGCAACGTCGCCCCTGATGAGTGGGAGGCAACCCAATGGATAAATGTCGAAGTACCTCGCCTTTTAACGCAGATATGCTTAAAAAAATTTAGTCATAGCCGCGTGATGTTTTTAACCAGTGATTTGCCTGTACAACCCGTTGCTGGCGCCTCAGCTTATTGTGTGAGCAAAGCATCATTAAATATGCTGTGCCAGTGTTTTCAACGTGAAGTCGATAACGATATTGCTGTTTTTACAACTGTGGCTCCTGGAAACGTCGACACGAAGATGCAGGAAACGATAAGGCAAGCCTCAAATCGAGTTTTGCCTGCATCGGAGTTAATGCGCAGTATGTTTTCGGCAAACAAGCTTTTACCTCCCCGATTAGTTGCACAATATCTGCGACAATTGCTAAGCGATGTCACGCCAAACACTTTTGGAAGTCGTAGTTGGAATTTACTAGAGAGTATTGTTGAAGTTTCACCTGCAAAACAGACAAAAACTGATTCAATTGACACGCGTGCTACTGAAACAAGCCTGGTAGAACTGGCAAGTCTTGTTGGCGGCGCATTCTGGTCACCGGGTAGTGCAGAATATGAAGAAAACAGGAAAGTATTCAATCAAGGTGTTTCGCGTTTTCCGTTAGTAATTATTCAACCTAAGACAAAGACCGATATTATACACATTGTCAAATGTGCAAAGCAGTTGCGCTTATCCATTACAATTAAGGGTCAAGGGCATGGTGTAAGTGGCATGTCGGTCCTTAACAATGCAATTGTAATTGATATGTCGATGTTTAAAACAACTGTACTGAATGTTGATAAGAGCTCAGTAAACGTCGGCGCAGGCGTCAAAAATAGTGAATTGGACCATTTTCTAGCGCAACACAATAAAGTGGTTCCTTTGGGTACCTGTCCCGATGTTGGTGTTGTCGGCGCAACATTGGGAGGGGGGATCGGTTTTTTGTCCAGAAAGCTTGGTTTGAGTTGCGACAATGTGCTCGCGTTTGGATTGATAACTGCTGACGGTAAAGTAAGACAAGTGACCGAATCTCAACATGCGGAGTTATTTTGGGCATTAAAAGGGTGTGGCCATGGTCAATTTGGCGTTGTGACCGATATCACGTTTAAATTACACGATGCCCCCCAAAATATTGATGGCCGAATACTCGAGTGGCCGTTATGTCACGCACGATCTATTCTTAGGCAATATAGCGAAACAGTGCTCAGTGATAACAGATCGGTTTTTCTATATGCATATCTCTCGCGATCTACGCACGATAAAGCACGAATTTCGATAATGGGGTTTAGTGAGGACTCGGTGCACGGTTTGGATTCTGTAGCCAAATGGCAAGACGGTGCCGAATTGTTAAGTAGGCGTTCGCAATACGTTGAATGCCAATCCAATAGCTACGATAGTGATCTTAACTTGTATTGGCGCAATGGCATAATTGAAGGCGAACTATCAGACGAATTCATTGAAACACTTTTATCGTGCTACCGTGCTTGTCCGGTAAATTCAGGTGGATTTATGCTAGACCCGCTTTGTGGCGCTATTCAGGATGTAAACGCTGACGGTTCGGCATTTATTCACCGCAACGCTTCTTTCGTCTGTAGTATCACAGGGATCACTCAATCAGAATGTGACGATACTGAAGTTATCGATTGGGTAAATAAATCTTTCGATTTGCTATCACCGTTTTTTAATGGCCATTCTTACCAAAATTATGACATGGGGAATGGGTCGCCACTTGCTCTTTACTACGGCCAACACACAGCTCGTTTGAAATTATTAAAACAACAATACGATCCTACTGGTCTGTTTATGAGCTCTCTTCTGCGCCCTGACTAAAAGTTTTTAATCATTGCTGTGACGATTTTGATAGTGTGAACGTGTATTCTACTATATTGAATTGGCATTGTGGTTTCTTGTAACAAGGAAATAGTTTATGAAAAGATGGATATGTTTGTTTCTTGTAATGTCATCTTCGCTCGCACATCCAAATGATCATGAGCATGGCGATTTTTACAGAGGATTAACTGGTCTTAAAGCACAAATTGATGAAATTAATCGTGACTTGATTTTGCTGGAAAATGCCACCCTTTCGAGTTCAGAAGTCAACAGGCGACTGGCTCGGATTGAGCAACAAATTGATGACGCAAATAAGAAAATTTCAGAGGCTTCTGACGCAGAGTTACGTGAGTTGAGTGCTCAAGAGTTAGAGCAGGTAAAGCGGTCTTTGCAGGTTCTCAACATGTAAGACATTCGAATGCAATTGCAACCCCATTTAAATCAACTGCATAAATCGACTAAATCTGAAACACTACTCGCTTCTTGGATGAACCATGTTCAAAGTTCGCGAACGAAGGCAGTTAAAGATGAAGCTGAAAGCGACTTAGTTGCCTTGAGAGAAGCAACGGATCGTGAACTGATAGAACTACAAATGAACACGCAGCGGCAAATTAATTCACTGACTGAGAGGCACGAAAACGATATTGTTCGCCTCACTCAAGACCATAAGGAAGAAGTAAGGCGTCTTGAGCAATTAAATTTAGACAAGGTTCAATATGCAGAGACAGCATTTGAAAATCTAATGGGAGAAACAGAAACACAAAATGGGCTGATATTTAAAAACCTCGCGGTCTCCATATATCTTCGCCGGTTCTTAGTGGAAGATGGTTACGATCGGTTTTTTAACGACTTAACGCTTACTTCAATTGATGAAACAGCAACGGTTCGGTGTGATCCAAGCATATTAAGAGAAGTGATTTCAATTCAAGAGCACGCAATTTTACGGTTTGAAAAAGTCAAAAACAAGCTAGAAGATGCTAAAATGCTGTATTACGAAGCATTACTAGATCTTGCATTTTATGAGGCTGAAATGTCGCGGTTTGGTATATTGAATGTCGATGCGACGCAACGGATCAATGAAAACCTTGTTGCTTTTGAGCAGAATTTACTCTTTTGGTTAAACGAAGCGAATACAAAACACCAGAGCGGTTACCGCGTTTCATTTTTCGCGTAATCTGCATGGTAGACAGCTTGGTTTTTATCAGGGGATGTTTGAGACTTCATGAAATTTTTGAATAACAACCCGCTAAAGCCGAAATGTTATCACAAGTGTCTGCATTGCTGGTAGAAAACGATATGGCTACTGTAAGACAAATAACTGACGTAATAGAGTCAAGAGAATGCAACTCTTTGTGGTCAAAATACACCAACTTCAAAGAAGAACGACCAAAACTGTTTGAGTATTAACGGTAGTCTGGGTTTGTTGGCACTAAAAGCACAATCTTCTCCGAATTAATCTTGCGTTGCTGTAAACACATTAGCGTTGATATCGAGAGTGTATCGACACACGCATTTGCGCGCAAGCGCATATGCGTTTATCAAGCATTACTCTGCTGCCTTGACTCTACCTTCCCTCATAATGTGCATATCTCATCGTAATTTTATGTCTGCGGCAGCATAGCGGATATTAATTACTGAAGGTGATTTATGGCAAAGTAAAAGGTGCATAGTTACACCGATGAGCTAAACCAATAGATAGTACCAAACAGCGCAAAAAAGATAGGTTGATGCAATATGTAAACCGCTAAACTATGCCGTCCGAGAAGAGTCAAGTTATTCGGGATATTCCATTTTGCAAACGGATCAAATCCGCTTTTCAAAACGTGCCCTATCGCAATACCAAACAATACAACACCTATCCATGGAAAAATCGCAACGTAATCGTTTGGAGAATGAGGTAGTGACAAACTGATCAGATTAAATGGCCATTTACTGGATACTAGGCCAATGTTAAACAACGTGACCGCAACAAAACCCAACAACAGCGACAATATGGGTTTTCTAATCAACGGAACACACAAAACACTCGCTACAGCAATAAAATGCAATACGCCAAAGAATATCCAGTTTGCATTAAAAAAATAATACGTAAAAAGCGATATTACCGCGGCCCAGAACGCTATGGAAAACAGCCGCAGTAAAAACATTTTTAGACTAAATTTTCGATAATTCCCGAGCACGAGCGACGCGCCTACACTCACGAAGAAGAGCGTCAATATTACATACCGAAACTCCCTCCACCCTTTTCCATTGGGGACATTCCAATCAACCCAACCAAAGAAACGAAGGTCGTAAGCAAAATGGAATACAACCATCAACACAATGGCTAACGTTCGTATTGCATCCAATGTGATATTGCGATTTTGCACGGAATTCAACGTTGTTAACGGTGCTTATGTGGCTTATTATCACGGGTAGATGAATGCGAATGAATGACCTTCCATCCTTCATCAGTTCGGCGAAACAAATAGGTTTGAAATCCTTTTTTATCAAAAACTGCGCCGGTTTTGCGCACTTCTCCTGAAACATTTACTGTCGTAACTGCCCAAGCGAAGTCTCCTTCAACGTTTGTTTCGATATCTAGAATATCAATGGTCAATCGTTTCAATACCTCTTTTTCCGGCTCTACATGATTTTTGACCAAATCCTCTAACCCTTTATTCTGACCGCCTGACTCAATGTAACGCGCACCTACCTGGCCAAGATAATGTTGATAGAACGGCATACCGTTACCAGACTCCCACCCCTTTTCAATATCTTGGATCATTTCTAGTATCTCGGTTTCGTCGTTCGTTTGCTCAGACGCATAAATGTATGGTGATGTGGCTAAAAAAATAACAACGCAGCTTGCATAGAAAAGTTTCATCGTTTTGACCTTTTTATTTTAATTTGGTGGGGAGTTAGTGAGACCAATGAATATGACTGATTTTCCACTGTCCATTGATCAGCGTTAAAAAGAGCGTTTCATTGCCTGTCCTATCAATATCTCGACCTTTATAGTTTCCAGAAGTGTGACTTCTTGAAATGGAGACAGCTGTATTACCATGCACACGAACATGATGCTCAATCGTCTTCGTGGTTACGGCAGATGAAAATTGCATGTCTGCTTGCAAATGATGTGCACGATATTCGTCGGCACTGCGCTCAATTCTGCCACCTTCCAAAATAAGGACATTATCGGCAAGTAAGCTCATGACTGTCTCTGCATTAGCGTCGGAGAGTGCTTTGTGGAATTGTTTTGCTATTATTCCTGCGTCGGAGTCTAGCCCTGAGAACATAGGACTATTGCTGGTGTCGTTATGCGATTTATCATGAGCATTAACACTGTTAGTTAATAGCAAAGGAACGAGTATGATTGACAACAAGTAGATTTTTTTCATTTTGTGTTTCTTCAATAATTGGGGCCTACGGCGGTACTTAACACCACCGTCACCATTAAAATAGATATCCCTATACAAAGTTCGATTTGGATTGATTTTTGAAGCGTTCGAGGACTGGTTATGCCGGTTAAAAGCTGAGGAGCCAATCGCAGTTTGTGTAACAACGCGATCAGAAAGATGGCACCAACAAACAACAGCTTAACAAGCAATACAAAGCCGTAGTTTGTGTCAAGCAAACTGCTAACAGAACGCACAAGTTGCCAAGCCAGTAGTAAACCAGCAATAATTAGCCCCCCAATGGGGTATACAGCCGATTTCCCAAATTTTGTCATGACGAGGTGCAAATTGGGGTTAGAAAGCGCTACGCACGTCCTTGAAAGAGGCCAGAGTGAACCCACCCACGCGAGCGCAATAACGGCATGAGCAGCCAGGATAAACTTGAAACTAGGTTGTAACTGTTGAGTATGCCCAGTTAATGTAAATGTATACCCAAATCCTGCCAACGCAATAACAATGAAAATTCCAAGAGAGCGATTTGAAATAAAAGCATTTTTTCTAATTGAATGACCTAAGTAGGTTAAATATAGTAGCGCACTTGCGAACAGCACTAGTCGACTTTTTGCAACATCTCCGAGCGTTGAATGCGCGACCATCTCTCGCATAACGGGGTCAAACATACCAGCGTATCCAGATTGAGCGAGCTGCCCAACCTGAAACAAAAAGTCAAAAGCACTAAAAATGATGCCAATGACCGCAAACAAACGCATGTGCCTTGTTACCGTTGTTTGTAAGCTTGCGGGTAGAGTAAATTTGGTGTCAGTATCAGTATTGGTAATGCACAAAATCCAACCACCACCAAGCAGCGCTGATACGCCGAGATAAACACCAAACTTTGAAATCAACAACCCCAACTGCCAAATGTCCATAGCGTCCTCTAATGGTTGCCGTGCGTGCTGTCGTGCTTTTTGTCGTTATGTTTCATCATTGAAGCATGCACCATAAAACTAAAAGCCCCTTCCATTTTGTGACCGTCCTGACCTAGCAACATCCAATTGACAGTGTATGTATCTACTGGTAATCCGGGTAATTCGTAACTAAAGGCACTAGCGAGTTCCGTACTTGGCTTAAACTCAAACGGAATGGTTTCCCCACTTTTCGATTGCAATGTGACTCTAGCCAACCTTACAGGCTTGGTAAAAACCAATGATAGTTCAGGTGGAGATGACATCAACATTGCATTATCCTTAGGCGTAGATGTCTTGAGTGTTGTGTGAGCAAAAGTTGAAAAACTTAAGGCTATCATGAGCATTGAAAAGATTAGTTTCATTTGAAGTCTCCTTAGACTTGATGGGTTATAGATGACACAAATGCTTCAATATTGATGGCATTTGGGTCAATGGTATTGTCGATCAGCAAGCCTGTGACGTCTTTCATCATCGCGCTGGGCCCAGGTAAAAAAATGTTCACCCTGAATGTAGTAGATATCAAACCAGACCATGTAAAGGCCGCTTAACGACCAAAACAACACCTGCCCGCCGACTAGCAGCATAAGCCAACGATGTGAACGGCGAACAGGTCCTTTCATTACGCAACGACAGCCAAGTATTTAAGCTGTTGTTTGCGCCATATTAAATAAATGGCAGGCAGTATGAGTAGTGTCAGAATAATCGCACTAACCATTCCTCCCACCATCGGCGCGGCAATCCGACTCATGACTTCGGACCCCGTACCAGAGCCATATAAAACCGGCAGCAATCCAAAGATGATAGTGGCCGTTGTCATCATGACGGGACGAACACGCAATCCTGCACCGTGCAGTACTGCCTCGGTCAACATCTCGGCGCTCGGTAAGGTACCCCCTTCTTTGCATCTATCCATCAGTGCCTGATATTCATGATTGAGATATACAAGCATAATGACTCCTATTTCTACAGCGACACCGGCCAAGGCAATGAAACCTACGCCTACGGCCACGGAGAAATTAAAGCCTTCGATGTACATAAGCCATATGCTGCCAACCATCGACAATGGCAACGTCCCCATAATAATCGCCACTTCAATGAAGTTTCGGAAGTTGAGGTACAATAGAATAACGATTATAGCGAGCGTCAAAGGCACAACGTAAGTGAGCTTCTCCTTTGCCCTTAACATATACTCGTATTGGCCAGACCAATTAATTGAATAGCCGGCGGGTAAAACGAGTTGTTCAGCAACAACTTGCTGCGCGGTAGCCACATACGTGCCTATGTCTACACCATCGATATCAACATACACCCATCCATTGAGCCGCGCGTTTTCACTCTTGATACCCGGTGGTCCGTCTTCGATGTAGACGTCAGCAACATCAGCTAAGGCTATACGTTTTCCTTGTGGTGTCACTACAGGTAACAAAGAAAGCGACTCTGGAGAGCTTCGGTATGACTGCGGATAACGAATATTTACTGGATAGCGCTCCAGCCCTTCTACACTCTGTGTTACGTTAACACCGCCAATTGCACTAGAGACAATTTGCTGAACATCAGCGATATTGAGCCCATATCGGGCGGCTTTTTCGCGATCAATGTCGACTTTCAAGTAGCGACCGCCAGCGACGCGTTCAGAATACACTGAAGCCGTGCCATCGACGTCAGTTAATATTGACTCAATTTGTTGGCCGATTTTTTGAATTTCCATTAGATCGGGACCACCAATTTTAATCCCAACAGGGGTTTTAATTCCTGTGGCAAGCATGTCAATTCGGGTTTTTATTGGCATCACCCATGCGTTGGTTAAGCCCGGTAAATTGACCACTGCATCAAACTCTTTAATAAGGTCCTGCGTGGTCATCCCTTCTCGCCATTGTTCTTTGGGTTTCAATTGAATGAATGTCTCAATCATGGTCAGTGGCGCGGGGTCCGTCGCCGTATCCGCCCGCCCTACTTTGCCAAATACCGTTTCTACTTCTGGCACGGTTTTTATTAATTTGTTGGTCTGTTGAAGAAGCTCTCGTGCCTTCCCGATTGATATGCCGGCATAGGTGGTTGGCATATACATCAAATCGCCTTCGTCAAGCGGGGGAATAAATTCACTACCAATTTTATCAATTGGCCAAAGCCCGATAGCCAAGACAATCAATGCTGCGACCATCGTTGACTTTGGAAAGCGCAAAACTGTCTTGAGCGTCGGTATGTATAAAAACGTTAAAAACTTGTTGACTGGGTTTTTGTGTTCAGGCAAAACCTTTCCACGTACAAAATACCCCATTAAGACTGGGACCAGTGTAATCGCAAGTGCCGCTGATGCAGCCATTGCATATGTTTTCGTATAAGCAAGAGGGGAAAACATCCTCCCTTCCTGGGCCTCAAGCGTAAAAACAGGTACAAAACTAACCGTAATGATCAACAAACTGAAAAATAACGCAGGTCCAACTTCGACCGCAGAATCGATAACAACCTGCCAGCGATTTTCCTTGGTAAGAGGCGTCTTTTCCATGTGTTTGTGCATATTTTCAATCATAACGATCGCACCATCACTCATGGCGCCAATGGCAATAGCAATGCCGCCCAACGACATGATATTGGCATTGATACCTTGCATATACATAACGATTAGCGCGGTAATGATCCCAACAGGAATACTGATGATAGCGACGAGTGACGACCGAACATGAAAAAGAAAGGCGACACATACCAAAGCGACTACGATAAACTCTTCTAATAGTTTTGAAGCTAGGTTATCAACGGCCCTTTCAATTAATGCGGAACGGTCATAAACAGTGACCACCTCAACGCCATCAGGTAGTCCTTTTTTTAAGTCCTCTAGTTTTGCTTTGACGCCATCTATCGTTTTTTGAGCATTCTCGCCAAAACGCATCACGACAATACCGCCGACTGTTTCCCCTTCGCCGTTTAGCTCTGCTATACCGCGGCGCATTTGTGGACCGATATCTACAGTGGCAATATCCCTTATTAAAAGCGGTGTGCCATTGTCATTGACGCCAAGAGGAATAGTTTCGATATCCTTCTTATCAGAAATATACCCCGTAGCACGAACCATGTACTCAGCTTCTGCAAGCTCCACTACAGAGGCCCCAACTTCTTGATTCCCTCGCTTTATTGCCATCTGAATATGAGAAAGCGGTATACCGTAAGCGCGGAGTTTTTCAGGATCTACTTTCACTTGATACTGTTTCACCATACCCCCTAGCGCCGAGACTTCGGACACGCCAGGCACAGTTTGGAGCTCAAATTTCAAGAACCAGTCTTGCAAACTGCGTAATTGAGAAATATCGTGTTGGCCGGTTCTGTCGACCAATGCATACAGATAAACCCAACCAACGCCTGTGGCATCTGGACCTAATTGCGGCCTGGCGTTTTCAGGTAGATTGGGGGCAACTTGCGATAAATATTCAAGCACCCTGCTTCTTGCCCAATATAAGTCGGTATCATCATCAAAAATGATATAAACGTAGGAGTCACCGAAAAACGAATAACCTCGAACCGTTTGTGCACCCGGTACGGAAAGCATGGCGGTCGTTAGCGGGTACGTTACCTGATCTTCTACAACTTGTGGCGCTTGACCAGGATAACTCGTTTTGATTATCACTTGGACATCGGATAAATCTGGGATCGCATCTACTGGCGTATTTTTCATTGTAACTAAACCGCCACCGACTATGATGATGGTTGCGAGTAAAACAAAGAAGCGGTTTGAGACCGACCAACGTATGACTGCTTCTATCATTCGTGCGCTCCTTCATGTTGGCTGTTATCCATCGTTCCTTTATCAGATGCTTGTATATGTACTGTGGTAATAACGTACGCACCGTCTTGGGTTTTGGTAATTTCGATGTGCAGTCGCATACCAGCGGTAATGTCAGATAAATCAACCTCATTAGCGACGTTAAAATCCATTGTCATTGCAGGCCAATCCCACGCCTCAATAGGGTCATGTTCAAGGCTTAACTGGTTGCTAGCACTCATCACTGCATTGACCGTTGCTTGAGTCCACACAGCGTCGACAGCGGTACTTGTTTCACTACTTGCCTCTTCAACAACATGAATGGTAGAAACAAGATATTCGCCACTTGAGGATTTTGAAATTTCAATATGCGCAAGCGTTCCAGAGGCCAAATCAGACAAGGTAATGTTATCTGCCACGTTAAAATCCATCGTCATCGCGGGCCAATCCCACTCTTTTATAGCGGGATGATCGACATTTATCATTCGATGCCCATCCATTACAGAATTAATCTTGACTTCAGTCCAAACGCTTTCAGACATAGTCGCCTGTGTACTTTGTGCTGAATCGATAATGTGCACGGTTGTCACCACATATTGACCATCAGTTTGCTTACTGATCTCGATATGTGCCGATGAACCACCTTTGACCGTTGCTAAATTGATATGCTCCGCTACCACAAAATCCATGGTCATCGGCGGCCAATCCCATTCTGGAATTGGACCATGTTTTGCAGTTATCATGTTGTGAGAAGGCATCACGTCTGTGATCATCACCTCTGTGAAGACCGATGTTGGACTTTCTTCAGGGGGTTCCATTCGCTTAAAGTCAGAGCTAATACTGCTCTCTGAATCAAGCATAAATTGAGCGGAGGTGACAATGCTGTCACCATCGATCAGTCCTTCAAGTACTTCTGTAAACTCGTCAACCACTCGCCCAATTTTGATTGCAACTGATTTAAATTTTCCATCTCCCAATGCCAATACAACGCGATTTTGATTGCCTGTTCGAATAACCGCTTCGGTTGGCACGATCAAGTTGGTCGAATCCATATCAGAGTGGATAGTCACTTGAGCGAACATGTTCGGCTTTAACGTATAATCTTGATTAGCAAAGCGAAGACGCACACGCAGTGTGCGGGTACTCTGTTCAAGGGTTGGGTAGACGTAGTCTACAACGCCTTGCCACGTCTTTCCGGGGAGGAAATCTAATTTCATAGTAACAGGCAGCCCTTCCACTATTTGGGCGGTTTGTCGCTCAAATACCTCTGCATCAACCCAAACCTCATCCAATGCACCAATCGACATGACTGTAACGCCAGGTTTTATAAAAAAACCTTCTCGAATGTTTAAATTATCTACGAATCCGGTTTGGGGTGCGGAAAAGGTAACGGTTTGCTGAACATTTTTTGTTTTTGTTAACGTCTCCACGACGTCTTCAGGCACTTGCAATGCATTTAAGCGAGAACGAGCAGCTACGATCAGATCTTTGTTGTTTCTGCGCATAGCAAGCAGCAATTCTTCTTGTGCATTCACTAACTCAGGCGAGTATAGAGAGTAAAGTGGTTCCCCTTTTTTAACATATTCTCCTGATGCTTTTACATGCAGTGTTTCTATCCAGCCTTCAACGCGAGGATGCACATGGATTAATGTTTCTTCGTTGTATTGAACGTACCCGACAGTTCTAATAGGGACATGCAGCGCGCGGCGCTGCACTTTCGCAGTTCGAACACCAAGGTTGTTCTCCACATTTGGCGCTATAGTAATTGTTCCTGAGCCCGCATCACCACTTGAACTTTCTTCGTAGACAGGAATGAGATCCATGCCCATCGGAGACTTTCCTGGTTCGTCTCTGCGGTAATTTGGGTCCATCGGCGCTACCCAATACAACGGTTGCTTCTCTTCGTTTTGCTCATTATTCGCGGTGGATGATGAAGATGGTATCAGAAACGTGAATGCCAACGCAGTCATAATACCGCCTGCTACCCCGCCTATGACGAGTGCTTTAATTGTGCTCATTGTTGTTCTCCGATTTGAGACAAAGGAATACCTGCGTTGGTATCAAAGTAATAGTTGAGTTGAATTTTTGTTTTGACCAAATCCACACTGATATCCAGTGCGTCAATTCTGGCATTAAGATCCGCAATACGAGCACGCACTACCTCAGCAAAGTCTCCTTCGTCGTTGGTATAAGCATTGAGCGATGCCTCAGCTTGCTCTTGCATTTGCTCTAACAATTCGAGTTCGTACAGCGCTTGTCGCTCCATTAATCGCTCATTTTCCGCATATAAAGACTGGATGTATGACATCATTTCTCTGAGGACTAAGCGCTTGTCGGTTTTAATGGCTTCAGATAGGCTTACGGCAGCCGAAACCTCTTGGTCTTGGCGGTTTTCTGTAAAAAGAGGTACATCGAAACTTACACCCATCGATAAAAAATCTGCTCGACTTGTACCGTCGGGCGTGTCGTCTCTGTAGGCGTAACTAGCGTTAACCCCCCATTGTGGCTTGTATTTTTCTTTGGCAAGGTCAATACCGGTTTGGCTGGCGCGAATTCTTTGCTCTATCGAGAGGATCAAAGGGTGTTGATTGAGAACCATTGCAAGCGATTGTTGATCTCTGCGCTCAAGTATTGTTCTCATATTCTGCCCCATGTTTTTGATCTCAGGTAGGGCATGCGGCAACGTTAATCGAGAAAAGGCATCAAATCCCGATTGACTTGGATAATTTTGATCTCTAACTAGCCACTCTAGAAGCTTCCCTGTGGCTCTTTCTTCTAATGCTCGTAGTTTAGTAAGTCGGTCTTCCAACCTTGTTAATTCCAACTTTGCACGAACGATATCTTGCTGATTTACGCGTCCAAAGGCAGTTGAATAATTTGCCTTTGCGATATCGCTGAGCTGTTCAAATAACGCTTTATCTTCATCAATTAGCTTTACACTTTGCTGCGCCCGATATATTTCTAACCATAAGTTTGATACTTGAACGCGTGCTTTGGCCACTCGGTCGGCTCTCATCAGGGGATGCTCTGCTGCTTGCTCCCGCAATTGACGAGACCTTATGGCTAACGAATCACCACGAGGAAACATCTGTGACACACCTACTTTTAGCTGAGTCATGGGCTCTTGATCAAACGCAAAACCATCAGTGGGTACATTTGCTAAACCGATGTTGACAACGGGGTCTGGTAGGCTCGAGGCGACGACACTACTGGACAATGTGGCACGTTCACGATGTGCACTGCTAACGAGCCATGGATCATTTTCTACCGCTATTTCTACTGCACGTTTGAGCGTTAATTTTTCATTCGCGATAGCGGGAGAGACCATCGAGAACGAGAACGCTCCCCAAATAGAAACAAAAAGACAAAACCGGTTCATTAGAATTGCTCCTCATAGGTGTTGACTTCAGCAAAGGTCGTAACTGAACCATCTACATTGAGTTGCAATACAAGGTAAGGTTGGAATCGTTCGTCAACTTCCATGCCCGGCGATCCAATTGGCATGGCTGGAACGCTCAACCCTAAAACCCCTTCAGGAGGGTTTTCTAAAAATTGTTGGATGTATTTTGCGGGTATGTGCCCCTCAAATACAAACCCGTCCTGAGAAAGAGCAGTATGGCAGGAGCGATACTGGGGTTCGATGCCATGTTTATCTTTAACTCTGGACATTAGCGCGACATTTGTCACATCTGTTTCAAAACCATGTTCTTCAATATGTCGTACCCATTTTTGACAACATCTACATGTTCTACTTTTGTAGACATCCAATGTAATTTTCGGGGCCTGTGTTGCAGACTTTGCATCATTATTTGCTTGCAGGACATCACTGCACGCCGTTAAAAAGAGGACTACAGAAACCAGAGCCCAAAACGGTATATTTTTTTTCATAAACAACTCTCACATATATTGAATTTCGCACGCTTCACGATGGAAACATCACGTGCAGTAACTGTTAGTCTTTACATCGACTAACCTGATTACACGAGAGAGTATTTTGGGGGGCGTAAATGTATAGCGATAAAGACTTTATGCAGCCTTGCTTGTCTGGTTAGGACTGGGGTGTTCAACAGTTTTGATGTTTCGAGATTCGCCCCAGCCAACATGCCGAGCTGAAAGGCAGCCATGGGACAACAGCAATCTTGATTGCAACAATTCTCTGATACATCATGTGTTGAGTGGGCCATGTGATGACCGATTCTGTTATCTATTTCATGCACCATATCGCTTGCACATGGCGTAGCTACACTCGCGAAAGACCCGCTTACTTGCACGCTCAACAAAGCGATAACAACGAGGTATTTGACGAATGAAAGTTTCACTTAAACCTGACTCCTTTAATGAAACGCGTTTTCACGGATTAGCTACGGCAATGAGAATATCAAATGGCCCTGACAGACAGATTACCTTGACATTACAATTTTGTAATCATGAGCGATATTGATAGCGAAAGTGTATTTTTAGTTGAATATTTGCGACTTCGAGCTACGATGTGGTGCGCTCATTAGTATATTGAATACTCTGTTGGTTGCTGGCATACGTTTTATTATTAGTATACTAACAGCATTTTACGATTGCGGTGTATTCAACAGGCTTACTCCATTGAATTAAAGCTATGCAGCAGGTTAATCACATACCATGAAAATACTTGTAGTCGAAGACGAAGTAAAAACGGGCGATTACATCAAACAAGGGCTAATTGAATCCGGCTTTGTTGTAGAATTAGTAAGGACTGGCCTGGATGGTCACCACAAATCGATGATTGGTGATTATGAATTAATCGTACTCGATGTAATGCTGCCCGACATAGAAGGTTGGAAAATCCTGTCTTCATTGAGAGAGACTGGTAAATTTACACCCGTTCTTTTTTTAACCGCTCGCGATCACGTTAATGACAGAGTCAAAGGACTTGAGTTAGGCGCAGACGATTATTTGGTTAAACCGTTTGCTTTCGCGGAACTCCTCGCAAGAGTGCGCACCTTGATCAGGAGAGGGACTTCTGTCCCTAACAACACGTTACACATTGCAGATTTGGAGCTTGATATCCCTTCTCGCGTTGCGAAGCGCGGTGGCAAAGTAATCAATCTGACGACTAAAGAGTTTACATTGCTTGAACTAATGGTCAGACGTCAAGGTGAAGTATTGCCCCGTTCTTTGATCGCCTCTCAGGTATGGGACATGAATTTTGACAGTGACACGAATGTCATTGATGTCGCTATCCGAAGATTGCGTGCAAAAATTGATGATGACTTTCCTGTAAAGCTAATTCAAACTGTCAGGGGGATGGGCTATAAAATGAGTGTAGATGATAGTAACGAATAAACTAAAACGGCCAAACTCTCTTGCGTTTAGAGTCACTATACTTGTTGGCATTACCGTATTTGTGTGCCTTACAATAATCAGCTTAATCGTTCAACAATCAATTGCAACGCATTTTGCTGAACAGGATGCTGATGAATTAAATGAGGTATTCCATGCTGTAAAACGAAAGCTTAGCGAAGCATACACTGAAAAGGTGGCACCTTCGAGTATCCTCGTTGAAGCAGTGTCTGGTCATCATGGAGTCTATTACCTTGTGCAAAATGAAGATGGAGAATCCGTATTTTCGAGTAAAGGCGTTGACTTGCACAAATACCCCGGTCAATTGTTTGACAACGATCTCATAACGCCTGATATGTTGACACTTTTTTTTGATGGATCCCATATGTTGCGAGCAACTGAAGCTCTCGTGACCGTCAGCACTGGTCAGAATAAGTCTACATACCGTGTTGTGGTAGCCTCCAACATGGAATTTCACATGAATTACATGGAAGACTTTGAAAAGACGTTATGGGGCATTATTTTCGTGTCTGGTTTGATCACGATAATAGTGGCACGTTTTGCTGTGTATCGAGGCCACTCGCCGCTACGAAAACTGAGTAGAAAAATAGGTTCTATTACTGCTGACAAGCTCGATATCCGACTAAATCCTTTAGAGGTACCGGTCGAGCTCGCAGGATTAGTGGGGTCGTTTAATGCTATGATTGAACGACTCGAAGCTGGCTTTGAGCAACTTTCATATTTTTCTGCGGACATTGCGCATGAATTGAGAACACCGGTCACAAATCTGACAACTCAAACGCAGGTTATTCTGAATCAACCGCGCACTGAAAGTGAATATGTTGAAATTTTATATTCTAATTTGGAAGAATACGAACGTATGACCAAGATGGTCAGTGACATGTTACTTCTAGCCAAAACGGAACATGGACTCGTCAAGCCACAGTTAGAGCGACTAAATTGCCGGGCAGAGCTTCAAGAATTAGTTGAGTATTTTGAACTACTGGCAGAAGAAAGACAAATTCAAATTCGCATCCGAGGGGCCGATGCCACAATTGATTGCGATAGGTTCATGTTTCGACAAGCTATGAGTAATCTATTGTCAAACGCAATTCGATATTCCTTCGAAAACGCGATTGTTAAGGTAGCAGTATCTACCAACGATGAACATACAAAAATTACCGTTTCAAATCCAGGCCCGAAAATCTCTGATGACCATCTTCAGAGACTTTTTGATCGCTTTTTTAGAGCAGACCCTTCACGAAAAAATCATGGTCAAGGCGTTGGTTTAGGATTGACTATCGCTCGTTCATTGCTTCACATGAACGGAGCTAAACTAACGGTTAGCTCAGATGACAACTTAACCGTATTTGTTGTATCATTCCACAAATAATCAATCAAACTTCGTCCTGGACTCTAAACAGGTGGTCACTTTCTGAAGCTGATGTATCGGCCACTTCCCCTCATTTGTCATGTTTGCACTTTCCAACACCTTCTTCATAAAACTGGACATTTCATCATTAATCTTAATACAGTTGCTGGTATAGGCTTTACTTGTGTGTATCAACGATTGATCTAACAGTTCGGAATAAGTTGATTAATACCTTCGGAAAAAACCAAGCCTAGAGCCTCACTACCAAATTGGGAAACTCATTTTTCAGTTCCTCAATTATTGGATAAAGAATGATAACCTGCTCACTGTGAAAAACACCTGGAGCCAGATGGAAAACGCACATCTGTCGTGTTGTTTCAGCTGCTATAATAGTCGTCATCATTGACTCATTTTGGCCAATCACACTTAGGACTATTTCATTCGCATCGTTTGAAATTTTCCCACACGCTCGGACGGTGACGCCACAAATATCAGTGCTATTGTGTATGTTTATAAAAAGCCAAAATGCTATTTTTCGAAAAAACGGATTGCGCAGGAGCAAAAAATTGGGTTAAAGAAGTTGCACAGTAAGCACCTATGCAGCACGCGCATATCGATTGATCATTTCCTTCGCAGTGCTGTGCATCTTGGTTCTTTTTCTGAATGAAGTGTGTGATTATTTAAATTAGTATGTTCTACGTTTGATAAGGAATCATTTGAGGATATATGAGATTCTGATGTGTCGTGACCATCACATATAATTGGGTTCGTCATAGCAAAGCCATGCTGTGAAAGCAGCGCAGCTATTAGTACTAATTTAAACCATTTATAAATGCCTGACACAAATAAACTCCATCAGTGAGTAAGGAAATAGTAGCGGTATTCCGTTATTCTTACTTTGACGCAGATCAACACAAAAAAGTGCGTAGGGCCTTTAAATATTAAAGCCGTAATCAACTAGTTTAGTACTCTTGATTCATATAGCCTTAAACTACGCTTAGAAAGTACAACATAGCCATCATTTATAGCAATGCTTTTAATTAGTGCATCCTCAAAGATTACGCTACCGCACGTGAAATCGTGACTGAAAGTTGTGACTTCGACATCATTTGCGATATATAACGCGTTATCTAACGAAATAAGAATCCCAAAGTGCCCGTATTGTCGAAGAGCATGACTAAATTGAGTGGTGTTTTGATCCCAATTTACAAACCTTCTTTTTACTGGAGGTAGACTTTGGAATGACGCTAGCTTTTCCAATTGAGGTGTGGCGTTATTATAAAGCTCATTAAAGTTATTGAGTAATTCTTCTAACAGAGTTTCTGCGAGTAACTGAGACTTGACCATCAATGATGATATCGTTTCATTGTCTTCGACCTCAAATTTCTCTTGGATTAGGATGCTACCTGCATCAAGTTTCTCAGTAAGTTTATGAATGCTAACACCCGCGTTCTCAGGGTTGTCGATAATGTAGGTTAGTGGGGTTGGGCCTCTACTTTTGGGTAGTAAAGATGGGTGGATATTAATCGCATATTTTATTTCGTTTATGGGTAGTTTGTATCCGTAATCTGCTACAACAAAGACTGTCTGCTCGTCATTTAAATATTCTTTAAGAGTCACGACACTTGGGCGTTCGGTGGAATAAACAATATTGTGTGTACGACAAATTCGTTTGATAAAGCTCGCATTTTCCTGAACATCGTTTATGAAAACGAGCTCAATGTTCAATCTAATTTTGATTAGAAGTGACAAACAATTCGAGAATAAGTCACTTCCAAAATAAACTATCTTCATATATGTTTGCACCTTCTGAGAGTAGCGAATGCCATGCTGCTTAGCAGTACACTAAATATTGCAAATGATTTAACAAGTGCTTTCATGATTACCTCTATCTTTGGTTAATATTCGGTTTTTAAAAATTAAAATTACTTTGATTGTCAAAAGTGCGCATTTATTTGTTTAACTTTGACTTCAATCGAATTGACTGTCGTAGCTATCTACTTTCGCGTAAGGTTCGTAGCTCCCATCTTGATATATAATGAAAACGGTATAAGGCATAAATTGCTCTGCTACTTCCATTCCGGGTGAACCTACTGGCATAGCCGGAACAGATAACCCGATAGCCTTTGGATGTTCTTCTAACAAAAATCGTTTTATAAACTTAGAAGGGACATGGCCTTCAAATACAAAGCCACTTTCTGTAACAGCGGTATGGCAAGAGCGAAGACTTGGCGAAATTCCGTATTCGTTCTTGATGTTGCTCAAGTTATGAAAGTCCTTTGTACGTAGGTGAAACCCTTGGCTTTCTAGATGGGTTATCCACTTTTTACAGCATCCACACGATGGTGATTTATAAACTAATAATTCGAAGACATCGTTTGCGCCATGGTGGATATTTGCCATGGCAACGCCAGGTAGAATTAGCAGTAATACCGCAGCTTGATAGGTGATTTTTTTTAACATTTTTGCCTCCAGACAAAGCTGGCACATATAGGTACATTAGCACCTAGATAATAAACAGGAACTGAAACAAATTGTGCGTGAAATTTGGACGCACTAACCCTGTGTTAGGCAAATATCGGGGGGCGAAAAAGTGAGGAAGTTACTGTAACTGGTTGTTGGAAGAATAAGCCAAATGAAGCGTCCGGCACCACTGGGCGTTGAACAATCATCATGAAAGCTATAAGGACGGGAGCATGAGTACAACCACCTGGTGGGCATGTGCATTCCGACGTGTTGCAACAATCTTTAATACTAGCGTTCTCGGAACTGCTAGAATCTACTCTCATACCATGGCTCATGTTCATAGAGCAATTCGATTCAGAATTGCTATTGTAGTGTTTGTTGTCAATAGCCATTTCAAAACTCATAGTATCTATAGCCATAGCTTGCCCAACGAGGGCAGATAGCACTGTAAATACTAGTATTAATTTTGATAGGGATTTAGACATTTTTTAAGCATTGAACATAACCTATACGGAGAATAATGGATTTTTTCGAATTGGTAAACAGTCGAGACTAATTTGTAATCAGAATAGCCCATTCATCGGCAGAATTTTAGAAATAGTCATGATGAGAGAAATAGCCTACAACAATGCAAATTTTTAGCCGCGCCACTAAATCCGTAATTCAGATACTGCGATAGAACTTGAACGCTCTAAGTAGTTGCCACAATGCTTTCTCTTTGTCCAGTTCCATTAACGTTATAACAGGAGGTACCCGGACTTACACAAAAAATTGAGGAGGCTGACAAATAAATGCTTGAGGAACTCGCGCTCTGACAGATAGAGTTTTTGATGTCGGCGACCTTATTGACAGAAACCTAAATTCTGAGAGGTGTTTGAATTTATTAGATGAGAAATGATTCTTTTCTGTATTAGGGAATCATGAAAAACTAATATTAGAAATCAATTTGAGCAAGCTATACCAATCTGAGCTTTGGTATCAGAATGAAGGTAAATGGTGGCAATACTTAGACAATGAGCTTAAGAATAAATATTTTAACTTAGCTAACAAGTTACCTCTTTCGATATCTATTGAAACGAACTTTGACAACATTGGAATAGTCCACGCAGATCATCCTTTCCATTCTCGGCCGCCTACATAAGACTGTCAAAATTATATTAAGCAAATTCTTTGGGAAAGGATATTATCCTAATAACAATATCAAAGACCCTAAATCTACTTTGTATAAATTCTCTGAAGATTTTATACACATATTCAATTACCGAAACTTCAAACTTACTCACAGTAAAATAAAGTTAGACTGCTAAAACAAAAAGCCCCGCATTTTCATGCAGGGCTTTCTGAATAATGGTGCCTCGCTCCGGGATTGCAACGCGCGGCGCAGCCGCAGGGGCACGTTAGCGTGTGCCTGTGTTTTCAACCACCGGGATCATCGAGTAGGGTGAGGCGTCACCGCCTCATCCCTCTCACAGAACCGTACATACGGGCCTCGTATACGGCTCATGTA
>NZ_CAMZMZ010000037.1:0-43279 GCF_947311905.1 Alteromonas sp. CyTr2
CCGTTAGTAAAATCTACGGAGGCTATTTTACGGAGTAGCTAAATCTGGGGAAGACGGCCTATATTGATCGCTTACTTGTTGTCGACGAAATGACGGTCGAGACTAATGTCGAGAGGTTGTTGTGGCTAGCAGTTGGCCTACTGACGCTGGGTGTAATGTTCTTTTCCGGCCGGCATTTTTACATCGGTGCGTGGAAGAGCTTTAAAAATCATTCTGCCAATATGGATACACTCATTGCACTTGGTACAGGCACAGCATGGTTCTATTCGATGTTGGTAGTGTTGGTACCTGAAGCAGTGCCGTTAATGGCAAGGCACGTTTATTTTGAAGCTACAGCTATGATCATTGGTCTAATTGATCTGGGGCTTGCCTTAGAACTAAAAGCCCGCGGAAAAACCTCAGAAGCAATCAAACGTTTAATTGGATTACAAGCGAAAACAGCCACGGTTATTCGCGACAATAAAGAGGTCCAGGTCGCTATCGAGCAAGTGCTTTTTAACGATGTCATCAAAGTCAGGCCTGGAGAAAAAGTGCCTGTTGATGGTGTGGTTGTTGAAGGCCATACGTCAATCGACGAGTCCATGCTAACCGGGGAACCGATGCCAGTTGAAAAATCACATGACGATGAAGTCGTTGCTGGAACTCTCAACAAGTCAGGAATGTTTCTATTTAAAGCAACTCGAGTAGGTAAAGACACGGCACTGGCGCAAATCATTGCAATGGTTAAACGCGCACAAAATTCAAAGCCGCCTATTGGGCGCTTGGCCGACGTGATATCCGCTTACTTTGTTCCTGTGGTCATGATTATATCTGTGCTCAGTGCGCTAGCATGGCTGAACTTTGGGCCTGAGCCCGCACTGGCATTTGCCATAGTTTCGGCCACCACTGTATTGATCATTGCTTGTCCATGTGCATTGGGCCTAGCCACGCCGATGTCAGTTATGGTGGGGGTTGGAAAGGCTGCTGAAGCCGGCGTGCTAATTCGCAACGGCGAAGCGCTACAAACGGCATCAAAAATCAGTGTGATGATACTGGATAAAACCGGAACGATTACGGAAGGTACACCCAAGGTCACTGACATAATTTTAGCCAATTTCAGTGATGAAAAGACAGTGCTGCAATTGGCAGCTAGTCTGGAAAATGGTTCAGAGCACCCATTAGCAATGGCGATAGTAGAAAGTGCCCACGACCAGGGCATTGAGCTGCTGAAAACCGAAGAGTTTAATGCGATTACCGGTATGGGGGTTGAAGGCCGTTGTGAAGGAAAGGCCTTATTGTTTGGTAACAGCAAGCTTATGGCTTCAAAAGGGGTGGGCATAGGTAATTATTCAGAGAAAGCACAAACACTGGCCAAAGACGCCAAAACTCCCATGTATTTCGCTGTAGATGGACAACTTGCTGCCATCATAGCGGTTGCCGACCCGATAAAACCTGACTCTGTTTCTGCCATCAAGCGTCTTCAGGCTAATGATATCCGGGTCATCATGTTAACGGGGGACAACAAAGAAACTGCTGCTGCAGTGGCAAAGAAAGCGGCAATAAGCGAGTTTTTTGCTGAAGTATTGCCCGAAGATAAGGCCAACAAAGTACATGAATTACAGCAGCAGAGAGAAGTAGTGGGTATGACTGGTGATGGAATTAACGATGCTCCGGCTCTTGCCTTGGCTGATGTTGGCTTTGCCATTGGTACAGGAACGGACGTTGCCATTGAAAGCGCCGATATCACCCTGATGCGCGGCTCGTTGCATGGTCTGGCCGATGCTATAGCGGTTAGTAAAGCCACCTTGCGCAACATTAAGCAAAACTTGTTTGGAGCCTTTATCTACAACGTAGCAGGTATACCTTTTGCGGCGGGCGTGCTCTATCCATTTTTCGGAGTATTGCTAAGCCCAGTTATCGCCGGAGCCGCCATGGCATTTTCTTCGTTAACAGTGGTATCAAATGCGAACCGGCTTCGCCTATTCAAGGCAAAGGACCACTAAGGAGTTTTCTTATGATGATAATTAATATTGTAGGACTTACGGGTATTGCACTGATTATTTGGTGGTTTTGGTTATACAAGCCTGATCAGACAGTTACTGAAAGTAACGAAATACTCATAGAAGTAAAAAATGGCGTGTACTCACCAGCGTCTATTCAGGTAAACGCAAACCAATCTGTTACGTTGAAGTTTTTGCGCAAAGATGAGTCTCCCTGTTCCGAAGTACTGCTAATTCCTTCATTAGATATCAGTGAGCAGCTAACGCTTAATGAGGTAACACCAATTCACCTCGAAAACGTCCCACAGGGCGAACATACTTTTCACTGCCAGATGCAGATGTATCGCGGTGTTCTTACGGTGGTATAGGAGGAGTCATGAAAAACAGTCACCCCAGATTTTGGTCAACACCTACAGGGTGGGCAGCATTAGCGATGATCGCTGCCGTTACTTATTTTTTAATTTTCGAACATGGTCATCATGTCCTTCAGTTTCTTCCCTATTTGATTTTATTGCTGTGCCCATTCATGCATATATTCATGCACAGTAGCCACGGTAAACACGGACACGCCCACGAACATTCTCGCGACAGTGACAATAAGCAGAAAAGTTTTCAGGAATTGAGTGATAACAACGCGGCTTATCGTGATGGATACATTCAGGGGTTGGAGGAAGGCCGAAAGGAGTCACTTAAAAAGGACAACCAAGATGAATGATACATATGATTATGGCTTATGGTCAATGGTGATACTGAACTCAGCTATTTTTATCTTTTTTGCATTCAGTTTTGTAAAGCCAAAATCTTCCACCGACTGGCGAAGTTTGGGGGTATTTTCTGCGTTTATTGTAGCCCTGTTTACCGAAATGTATGGCTTCCCACTGACTATTTATTTCTTGTCAGGATGGCTTGCTGAAACCTATCCGGAAGTAAACTTTTTTGCGCACGAAAACGGACATCTGTTGCATACTTTCTTTGGTTTTAAAGGCGACGCCCACTGGGACCCATTTCATATCGCCAGTATGGTATTTATTGTTGCAGGATTCTTTATCTTGTCCTCAGCATGGAATGTGCTGCACCACGCTCAGAAGAACCATCACTTAGCTAAGACTGGATGGTATGCGCGGTGTCGCCACCCTCAATATTTAGCCTTCATACTGATCATGTTCGGTTTTTTGTTGCAATGGCCGACCATTCCCACACTGGTCATGTTTCCAGTTTTAGTTGTTGTGTATGTGAAACTGGCAAAGCGTGAAGAAGCTCTGGCTATTGCTGAATTTGGCGATGAGTATGTGAGCTATATCAACACGACACCTGGCTGGATCCCAAACCTCAACTTTAAATTAAAAGGTGAAAACCATGAAAAAATTCACTAAATCAATCATTTTTTCAACCACATTAGTAATGGCTGCAACATCGCAAGCTCAACAAATGGAAGAGCATGAGCATAAGGGCTCAGACAAGCCAGAGATTCAAACGGGAATGCCTATGCGTGGCCAAGATATGCATATGATGAATGCAAAAATAAAGTCGATGAAGGAAGAAGTTAACGCTATCAAAGAAGAAAAGAATCCCAGCAAGCAGCGTGAAATGATGAAAAAACACATGCAATCCATGATGGGAATGATGCATATAATGCACGAAAAAATGGAAGGGCAACCCATGCAAAACCAAGTTGATATGGCAGAAAGGCATCTTAAGATGATGGAAGTAATGATGTCGAAAATGGATGGAAGCCATTCACCCGAATCTCAGAAACATTCAAATTAACACCCGAGGAGAAAGATATGAGTGATTTAGACCACAGAGTCGGTGTCAGAGAAGCAAATTTAGTCGTTCGGAATTTACGGCTCAGCAATGTCTATGAGGCAAATTGCGAGCCCCTAATTGAAGAGATTGACAAGCTCTTTGGCATTGATGAGGTGAGCTACAACATCAAAGAAGGGGCTATTCACCTGGCATATGATGCGACACATATCGATTTAGACGGTATTGAAGCGATCATTCGAAAACACGGCGCAGATCTTCACAATGACTGGTGGACACACACAAAAGAAGGTTATTACCAGTTTGTAGATCAAAATATAAAAGACAATGCGACGCACAAACCGTGGAGTTGCCACCACTTGCCGCAGGGCGCTCACAGGAAGCGTACATAACCTTAATGTGCTCTACGTTCTCACTCAACAACAATGCTGAGCGATGTCGTTACATTATGATGCTGGCTTTAAGGAGGCGTAAGATGAAAATTCGAGAAAATGTATTTGCGTTCGCGTGCGCCGCATCGTTCAGCTTCGAGAGTGTTGTTAGTTGTTAGTTCTTTGTTCATTATTACAATGCCCGACATGATGTCACCCATGGCTGGTAATATAATGTTTTCAGACTGGCAAGGGATGATATGGAACGTGCCTTTATTGGGTGTAGTGATAGGCGGAGCTTTATGGGCTTTGTTCGCAGGTGTACTGGGTTGGCTTATTGCCAGTATTTACAATAGGCAGCTGTAGTAGTGAGGGCTAAATAAATAGTCAGTATTTGTCCTTTTAGCACAGGTACGATATTTGCTGATATCTACTGCCACATAAATTTAAACTAACGGTGAGATATTATGATAACCAATAATTCAGAATTAGCCTTACAGCAAGCCATGCAACTACCCAGTCAAACCAATACAGAGAAGCAGGGTTGTAGCCAGCCACCTGAGTCAAAAGGACAGGAGTTTGCTGAAATAATGAATACACTGAAGCAGCAAAAAAGCGGTTAAAGTGTGCCACGAGTAAAAATAACCGGCACGCTAATGCCGGTTAATTCCTTTCCTATTCATAACAACTGCGCTTACCTTTTAGGCTGCTACTCTGCCTACGCTGAATATTGTCTTACTCCGTCGATGTAGTTCATGAACAGCTTCAATGATTTGCATCAGTTATAATTTTTATCATCATCATCATACGCATGGAGCTTTAGAAACCATTTCTCTGCCGCGAATACGATAAGAAGTCCAGCCACAGAAATCCCAACAATGAAGATATCTGATTTTGCTTTGACCCACATAAAAGATAGAAGAACAATGATATCGAGAATAATTGCACTGACTAGTACCCAAGCTTTAGCTTGCACATCATCTCGTAAATGCTTGAACACTCCCCAGTGGATGAAGATATCCATTACGATATAAAAAACTACACCGATGGAGGCTATGCGGCTCAAATCGAAGAATATGGTAAGAAATATTGCGATGACTAACGTATAAATTAAGGAATGTCTTCTTATATCTCCCGGTAATGAAAAATGACGGTGAGGCACAAGTTGCATTGATGTAAGCATCGATAGCATTCTTGAAACAGCGAAGATGCTGGCAACGACACCGGAAGATGTGGCAATAATCGCGAAAGCTATCGTAAACCAAGCACCATACTGGCCGAATGCCGGTCGAGATGCTTCAGCAAGCGAATAATCTTTTGCCTGTATTATTTCGCCAATTGATAAATTTGCTCCGACTGCAACTGCGACAAAAACATAAAGTACCACACAAATCGATATAGAAATGACTATGGCTCTTCCTACATTTTTTTCTGGTTGTTTGAGCTCGCCTCCGCTGTTTGTAATTGTAGTGAATCCTTTGTATCCCAAAATACCAAGTGCCACGGCTCCGAGAAAACCGGTTGCGCTGGTATCTTGCGGTTGAGCTGAAACGCTCTCAAACGACAAACCGGTTGCCCACAGCCCACCAATTGCCAAAACTGCAAGTCCTGCTATTTTGATAAAAGCCATAATAAATGATAGGGTCTGTATGAATTGATTACTCAAAATATTAACAATGAATGCCACAATAAGAAGACTCACGCCAAGCGCTGGTATAAGCCACTCAGCGCCCTGAGAGTCAAACAATTGTAGGACATAAGTGCCAAAAGTGCGGGCTACCAAACTTTCATTGATAACCATGGAAAAAAACATTAGTAATGCACAGGCACCAGTCAGCAGACCTCTACCATAGGCTTTTTTCAGAAACATGGCGATACCACCTGCAGAGGGGTATTTCTGTGCCATTTTGATGTAACTGTATGAGCTAAACCCTGCAATTATCGCTGCAACTAAAAACGCAAAAGGAAACCATGTGCCTGCCAGCTCTGCTATTTGCCCGGTTAAAGCAAATATACCAGCACCTATCATTACACCAGTTCCCATCGATACCGCGCCCCAGAGGCTTAACGAATCTTTCCTGTTTGAATGCTCGTGTTCATTCATATTGGTTACTCCTTTATGTCATGTGAGCCTGAGTAACAACAAAAGCAACCTGCAGCAAATATAAGGACACAGGCCCATTACAAAACAAATTCGAAGACGTGTAGAAAGAAATAACTGGCAATGGCATACCAGTTATTTCATTTTTAGCGTAGGGCGTTTAAAACCAAATCCTTGCACCTAACACTACACCAGTTTCACTGGTTGACTTGCCTTCAGCCTTTAATGCATCAGCTGTATTTCCCAAAGCTTTGCTGTAATAAACACCGACATAAGGTGCTACCTCCCTCACTATTTCATGCCGATATCGCAAACCAATACGAATATTACTCAACCCGCTTTGACGGTCATACTTTTCAGAATCGGTGAGGTTGGCAACAACTTCCAGTCGCGGTTGCAGATAGGAAACTTGACTTAGTTGCCAGTCATATTCGGTTTCATTGATGAACTGCATGTCACCGTCTTCGTTAATACGCAGTGAATTTTCCATTTCAAACCAGTAAGGAGCTAGACCTTGATAACTGACCACCGCATAGTTCTCCATATCCGCATCTGATGACAGCTCTCCCGTTGTGCCCACACCAAATTGTATAGACCAAAAAGAAGAAACTAGATAACCGTACAACAGTTCTGCTCGTTCCAGATCAGTAGGCATTCCATCGTTTTGTGTATTTTCGCCTTCGCTTTTAAAAACAAGACGATGGTAATCTCCGCCATACCACGCTTGCATGTCCCAGACCCCTATATTTTGCTGCTCATCAGTGCGAGTATATTCAAGTCGGTCAAATAGAACTTGGCCAAAATATTCATTAGGAATAGGAGATGGCCAGTCATCTCTTGATTGAGCCAAAGCATTGTCAACGCTCAAAGTTAATGTTATTAGGCCTGCTATTAATATCTGTTTCATTTTAATCTCCTATGCGACCTGTACAACACGAAACATACCTGCTTCCATGTGGTATAGCAGGTGACAATGAAACGCCCACTCACCGGGGGCATCTGCGCTGATTTGTAACGAGACCTTCTCTCCAGGCTTGAGGCTGATCGTGTGTTTACGAGGTCTTGGATATTGGCCGTTTTCAAGTTCCATCCACATACCATGTAAATGAATAGGGTGATCCATCATAGTGTCATTAACCAAGATCAGACGTAGTCTCTCGCCATAATTGAAACGTACATATCCGTCTACTTCACTAAACTTTTTGCCATCGAACGACCACATGTACCTTTCCATATTGCCCGTTAAGTGAAGCTCAATTTGACGTTCCGGCTCTCTTTCGTCAGGCCAAGGACTTTCACCGACTAAATCTGTATAAACAAGGACACGATGTGGGCTGTCTTCCAAACCGATCCCAGGTTCATCCAACCTAGAACTTGGATTTTTAGCAATCATCGCTGCACCAGCGCCGTGCCCGTCTTCGCTGTGGACAATGTCTATGCTTTCTACTGGGAGCTTTTTGGAGGGGGTCATTTCTCCTTCCATTTGGGTGCCATGCATTGTATGGGCGCTATGCTGCCCCATTCCTTTCATTTCACCTTTTGGAGCAGCCATGCCCGAGCTGTCGACCTTGGACTTATCCATATTCATGCCTTTCATACCAGACATGTCCATCCCCATCGCCGCCATACCACGCTCTGTGATAACTCGCTGTGGGGGAACCTCTGCAGTAAGGCCAATTGACGGGGTTAGGGTGCCACGCGCATATCCACTTCTATCAAAACTTTCCGCAAAAAAGGTATAAGCTTTTCGCTCTTTTGGCTGAACGATTACGTCATAAGTTTCCGCTACTGCAATTCGAAACTCATCCACATTTACTGGTTTAACAGGCTGACCATCTGCAGCTACAACTGTCATTTCAAGCCCTGGGATGCGAAAGTCGAAATAAGTCATCGCAGAACCATTTATGATCCTCAACCGGATTTTCTCGCCTACTTTAAACAGGGCTTGCCAATTATCTTGTGGTGTCCGGCCATTCATTAAGTATGTATATGTACTGCCTGTAACGTCAGCTATATCGCGAGGGCTCATACGCATTGCACCCCACATAGCACGCTCTTCCCATGTATCGGCAAGCCCTTTTTTCTTTACGTCTTCTAACGTGTCGAAAATAGTTCGCTTTTGATAATTGTAATAACCTTCCGCTACCTTCAGTTTTCGCATAACGTCATGGGGGTCTGAAAACGTCCAATCGCTTAAAATAATTGTATGTTCCCTATCAGCCCCAATGTCCCCATCTGCGGGGTCGATCACAAGAGGTCCTAAATGGCCCAACTGTTCCTGGAGGCCTGAATGACTGTGGTACCAGTAGGTGCCGTTTTGCTCGACATCGAATGCATATTTAAATGTTTCGCCAGGTTTTATTCCGGCAAAGGAAACTCCCGGAACGCCATCCATATCTGGTGGTAAAATAATCCCGTGCCAGTGTATTGAAGTATCTTGGTTTAGGTGGTTAGTTACATTGAGGTGCGCTCTCTGTCCTTCTTTCAATCTAATCAACGGGCCCGGCATTTGACCATTGATCGTTATAGGTGAGCCCATATTTGAGCCTATTGGCAATTGCGCTTTTGACACATTGAGATTTTTAATATCACCTGTCAAAACTTGATCTTTAAAATGGCGACCAACAGGTGCTGCCCATAGAGGACTAACGTTGGTTAACGCAGCCGCAGCGCTTGAGGTCAGGGCAGCGAGCACAAATCTTCTGCGACCGTTGTCGATAGAATTTTTCATAGTTTTTAGCCTTTGAATTGATACTAACTGGACGAAGGAATTTCATCCATTTAAAAAGTATTACTAACTAAGTCAGTACCTTAGGCTATCGGTGGGCGGAAAGGTGGAGTGAAAATTTTGGGGGGAACAGCTAGAGCGATAATGTCATACTGCTCAGCAAAAGTTGTTTCAAATTGACGAATGGGAACGTAAAAAAGACTTGCAAAGTGGTAGCAATTGGTAGCTATACACATACATCCATCATTGCAGCAACCTGATTTACCCGAATGCGAGGGGTGTCCATCAGTGTGAGCGCTTTGATGCTTAGAACTAGGTGAACTGCTACGTTTCTCCTCATGAGCGTCTGCGAATTTGTGAGAAACCTTAGTTAATGAGCTATGTTCATCCATTTTCATTTCACACGCATCAACTGGCACGGTAAACAGTACCAATAAATATCCAATGCATAGTGTGAAAATAATAGATCTCATAACTTTGTATTTGCTCTCAACCTTTACGCGACGTTATTCCCTTAGAAAAGATAAGTCTTAAGGACACTTTAATCAATGACATTTGCTTGTAACTAAGATAAACAACTTCCTATGTAGTTAAACAAGCAGTCTTTTCAATCTTAAAAGCTGATAGAGTTACTTTTATTAAGTTTAGTCGATAAGCAACTCTTGTAACTAAAAAGATAACATGAGTAATGCGCCTGCTATCATAAAAATGTTTTCTGATAGTGAAACAAAACCTAACGGCACGTTACTGTCCCCACCGACACAAGCACATTTGAGCTCCCGTTTATCCACATATACTGCTTTAAAGACAGAAATTGCCCCAACGGTTCCTATAAATAGTGAAAATGGCGCAACAGCTATGGCAGGCAGTTGAGCTACCATTCCTATCCCCGCGTAGGCTTCAAGAAATGGGTAGATGTAACCATATCGAAGCCACCTCATTGCCAACAAATCGTAGGTTATGAACGAATTTGTAAAACTATACAAATCCTTCAATTTTTGAACTGCAAGTAGTGTCATTGAGAAAGCAATAAAGAGAACCAGTGTTCTTATAGAGATGAAGTCTTCAGAAACAAAAAACTGGAATGCTAACGATAGCAGAGCTGCCACAGAAAAAATCGCAATAACAGGTGCATAAGTAGTTCCGTTCTGCCCCGCTTCTCCTTTCCCGAAGTATTTACGAAGCTCATCATATCCACCAACTCGCTTTTCTTCGATGAAGGTTTGAGGCGTCGTTTCTACACCATGCTTTTGCTTGAAATCATCGGTGTCATTACGTGAAGTAAGATGATTGTCTTCTACTGAATAGCCTTCTCGCTCTAGTAAGTCTTTTGACCTTAAACCGTAAGGGCAAATGTGCTCTTTAGTAACCATTCTATATAGGATAGCTTTCTTACTCATTTTCCTTTCCTTTATTCAATTTACCTTCAAATTGAGGAATTGGACGCTGTTCGGCCTGTTCCTGAGTTGTTACCTTGCCATTCTTATTTATATCCTCTATCAACCACTCCATCTCCTTTATTTCCTTTCGCTGAGCTTTAATAATGCCGTTTGCTAATTCTCGTACGCGAACGTCTTCAAGGTTAGAACGCTCACTAGTCAAAATAGCTATAGAGTGATGAGGAATCATTGCTTTCGTGTAAGCGGTATCTGAAATGGTACTTTGTGAACGAACAAGATAGATACACAAGGCGAAAGTAAGTGCCGCTATTATAAAAATGGCTGTATTGAGTTTCTTGTTGCTATACATACCTAACATGAAAGCTAACATTATAATCGCCATGCCTGCCCCCATATAGAGTGCCATATAAGTCCTTGTCTCACTGAACCAGACATGCGAGATAGCGTAGGTATTTAAGTACATCATTAAAAACATCGCTACAGTTGAAGTTATTATCATTGCAGCGAACTTAGAGTATTTCATATGTAATCCTTACTTAAGAAACAGTTAATATTTGTAAATCTTTCTAACAAAAGAAAGCTTGAGAGAGGTTACAAACCAATCAATCTTAACTAGTCAAGTTTTGTACCAACAAGGAAATATTATGTTTTTGTCTATATTAATAGTTTTAACTGCACTGTTGATCTGCGTAGGGCTGCATCTTTTTAATATTTCAGTAGTCGCGGACAATATCAGCGAGAGATTGAAGGGAGCTTGGATAAAAACACTGTCGGTAGTCGTTATTGCCATTTCGAGCCAACTTTTACTAGCAGTCATTTTTACTCTGGCGTATGAAATTGGACTTTATTTCGAGCTCGGCGATTTTAAGCAACCTGCCACTTCCATGGATATTTTTTACTTTTCACTAACTACGATTACTACATTGGGTCTTGGAAGTATCGAGCCGGACGGACATCTACGAATGATAGCAGGAGTTGAATCGGCTACAGGGTTTCTACTAATAAGCTGTTCAGCATCGAAAGTGTTCAAGCATATGTAATGTAAAAACTGTAACCTGAGAAGATGTAAACCTCACCCGTCAGGACTAGTTTTTAATGAAACAATGTTTCGCAAATTATTGTCTTTTTAGATACTAAAAAGCGAACAATAGAGCACTCTTTGCTTCTCTCTTAAAGAAGTTTGAGGGTATAGCTTAGCAAACGTTTCAGAACCAAAAGCACGGTTGAAAGCTGACTTTATGATTCTGAAAATCTCTTGTTCGAAACTTAAATTCTCATTAACTTCGATTAATGAGAATGGCCATGACCTTTGTCAAATGAGGTTGCCTTTTCAACATTGAGGACTTTTCCTTTTTTGCTAATGCTAAAGAAAAGAGTTTCACCGTTCTCAGAGTTTGTCGCTTTAACTATATATTCTCTCTCTGTCGCTTCAACTAATTCGAAATCTCCCTGTGCGACCTTATTCCATGATGTGTCCAGCTTCCCTACAGACATTCCATTATTTTTAAAAGTAAGTGTTTTAGCCGTTGTCTGGGCAGCTTGGATGACCTCCATAACACTTACCTCGCCATGCGCTCCTCCATGTGCGAAAGCATTAGAAGAAGCTAAAAGCGCAGATGCAATTGTTAATACTTTTATGTGTTTCATTCTGTGATTCCTCATTTTTACTTTAAACCTTCAACGATGTATTCACCGCTGAAAATTAGTTGAACATCAATATCTTTGTCTGTGTTGTTTTTCCAATACCAGCCATGTGACCCGTTAAAAGGAACAACAAAACTCCCTTTCATACTTTCAACAGTAGCGACAGTGTATGACTTAAAATAGCCAGTATTATCACCATCTGGTTCACCATGAAGATCGACATATAGCTCGCCATTACTTGTTTGCCATTCATAAGTGACCTGCTGGCTCTCCATCATGCTGAGCTTATACTCGATACCTTTACCTGCTGGAACAGTAACGACCACTGTATCTTGGTCACCGTCTGTACTTGTCTTAGCAGAAGGAGATTCTCCGTCCTGATTAAATACTGTTAGACCGAGCTTCTTTCCGACACCAGTAGGGTCAATGTCATACTCAGCAGGTAAAATAAATAACACTAGAGACACTACTGCTACTGACAATGCAATTACAGTCGCTTTTATCAGTGCACGATTTGTTTGATTAGATTCCATAAATATATTTCTCATAAAATTTAGCTAACAAAATACCCTGTTAGTTGCATCCCAACTAACATAAAACCACCACTCATCAAGGCTGTGTTCGTTGCCGCAGAAAAACGGTCGAAACTCTCGAATTGACGCCAAAAATTAATTAACAGAAGAATAAAAATAAGAGCCATAAACTGACCAATTTCTACTCCAATGTTAAAGGAGAGTAGATTTAGCGCTAGCCCATCTTCAGGTAAGTGAAACTCTTGGATCTTTGTTGCCAATCCGAAGCCATGAAACAAGCCAAAAATAAGTACAGCTTTCTTAGGGGCGGGTTGTTTACCAAAGAAGTGGGTGAATCCTCCGAGGTTATCAAACCCTTTATAAACCACTGATAAACCGATAATTGCATCAATCAGGTATGCATTAACTTGGATATTAGCTAGGACTCCAGTCATTAGAGTTAAACTGTGACCTATCGTGAACATACTTACGTAGAGCAAGACGTCTTTACTATTTCTCAGAAAAAACAGCACTCCCACTAGAAACAGCAAATGGTCATAACCCGTAACCATATGTTTAGCTCCGATATACAGAAAGGGAATTATCTGGATACCAGTGTTGTTTTCTAAGAAGTTACGTGTACTGTCGTCTACACCGTGTGCAAAGGCTTCAAACGAAGCCATTGCACACAGAGATAGAAGAAGGTACACCAAATGCGTTAGCTTTAATTTACCTAACATTTATTTACCCTTCGCTTTTCATTAATGAATTCCCAGAATTGTGCTCTTCAGACTTGTCGTTCGAATGTAAAATTCGAAATAGTGCGGGTAAGACGAAAAGCGTTAAGATTGTTGAAGAAATTACACCTCCTATTACAACGGTTGCCAATGGTCTTTGAACTTCAGAGCCGATTCCTGTGTTTAATGCCATTGGAATAAAACCTAGCGAAGCTACGAGAGCTGTAGTGATAACAGGTCTTAATCTCGTTACTGCTCCTTCAATAATTGCACTTTCGAGCAATTGGTTCCTCGAAATTAAATCCCGAATAAACGAAACAAGCACTAATCCGTTCAGAATTGCTATACCAGATAACGCTATAAAGCCGACTGCCGCAGATATTGAAAAAGGGATGCCTCGAAGGTACAGAGCAAAGATCCCCCCTGTAAGTGCCAACGGAACCCCTGAAAAAATAATGAGCGAGTCTTTTATCGAACCTAGTGCCAAGAATAAAAGTAAAACAATAAGAACAAGTGTGACTGGCACCACAATGCTTAAACGCTCAGACGCAGACTGTAGCTTTTGATAAGTACCACCATATTCAATCCAGTAACTGGCAGGTAATTTAACTTTAGATTTAATCGCTACCTGTATATCTTGAACAAAGCTACCTAAATCTCGACCACGCACGTTGGCAGTAACAACGACTCTGCGCTTTCCGTTTTCGCGGTTGACTTGATTAGCTCCTAAAATAACTTCCATATCAGCAAGCTCTTTTAGAGGTATATGCTCACCATTTGGTAAGGAGATAGGCAAATTAGACAGCGAATTTACATCTTGGCGCTTTTCCTCAGGAAGACGCGCTACAATATCGAAACGTTTATCGCCTTCGTAAAATTTTCCTGCGACTTGCCCCCCCATAGACACAGCTACTTGTGTTTGAAAGTCTTCAAGGCTAAGCCCGTATAATGCGAGCTTTTCTCTGTGCGGTAGAAAAGTGAGTACTGGAAGACCTTTAGTTTGCTCTACCTGCACATCACGTATACCTTCAACATCCTGAATTGCCGTTTCGATTTCTTTCCCGAGTTCAGCCAAAGTATCAAAATCATCACCAAATACTTTTATTGCAAGCTCTGCTCTAACTCCAGCAAGCAACTCATTAAATCGCATCTGTATTGGTTGGAGAAATTCATACCTATTGCCTGGCACAGGTGTAACTAGTTCTTCTAATTCAGCAACTAGCTGTTCTTTAGTCTTATTAGGGTTAGGCCATTCGCTTCTAGGCTTAATAATTATAAAATTATCAGCAACGCTAGGAGGAACTGCATCTGTAGCTACATTCGCGGTACCTATTTTTGCAAATACGCGCTCTACTTCGGGTAACGCTTTTATTCTCTCTTCAAGTACTTTCTGCATCGCAATAGATTGCGATAGTGAAGTACCAGGAATTCTCAGCGCATGCATCGCGATGTCGCCCTCATCAAGGTTTGGCACAAACTCACTGCCGAGCCGCATCCCCATAAATGAAGCCAGCACAACTAATGAAAATGCAACTGTAATGACCAGCCATCTCGCCTTTAAAATAACCTTCAGAGCAGGCCTATAAAGTGATACTGAGGTATTGATAATGATGTTTTCTTTCTCAGTTACCTTGCCTTTGAAAGTTAGCGCAATAGCAGCAGGGATAAATGTAATTGAAAGTACCATCGCGCTAACAAGAGCTATTACTACCGTTATTGCCATTGGGTGAAACATCTTTCCCTCAACACCTGATAGCGCAAATATAGGTAAGTAGACTGCGGTGATTATGAAAACCCCGAATAAAGCAGGTCGAATGACCTCTCGTGTCGCATCGTAAACTAAGGATAAACGTTGTTTGGCGTTAAGCTCGCCTTTTTGAGTGGCATGAGAAAGTCTCCTCAAACAATTCTCAACGATAATGATAGCCCCGTCGACTAACAATCCAAAATCGAGTGCACCTAAGCTCATCAGATTCGCTGTTGTTCGTGTTTGAATCATTCCCGTTACAGTCATAAGCATGGCGAAAGGAATAACTAAAGCTGTCAAAAATGCGGCTCTTATGTTGCCTAATAGTAAGAACAGAACAACAATGACCAAAATAGCCCCTTCAGTAAGGTTCATTTTGACCGTATCTAATGTTGTATTGACTAGTTTTGTTCGATCGTAGACAGCGTTTACGACTATTCCTTCGGGAAGTGACGCGCTAATTTCTTTTATTCGTTCACCAACACCTCTCGCGACCTTTTGGCTGTTCTCGCCTATCAACATAAAGACTGTACTCAGCACGACCTCTCGACCATTCTGTGTTGCAGCCCCAGATCTTAGCTCCTTACCTTCTTTTACTTCCGCGACGTCTTTTACTCGAACAATCTTGCCAAGGTCTGTAGGCAAAGGAATCTCAGAAATTTGTTTAAGCGTTTCCACTTGTCCAGGCAGTCGAATTAACCATTGAGCACCATTTTTCTCAATAAAACCTGCACCTTTATTTGAATTATGCTTTCCTACTGCATTTATGACATCTTGCTGAGTTAAACCGAATAACAATAATTTATCGGGGTTCAGTGCAATAAGGATCTCGCGCTCAAATCCTCCAATTGGGTTGACTTCAACAACGCCTTCTACTTGCATCAATTGTGGGCGAATTACCCAATCATGAACTGTTCTTAAGTCTGTCGGGGAAATTGGACGACCATCTTCATTGGTTGCCCCTTCCTTAGCGTCAACCGTGAACATGAATATTTCACCAAGTCCCGTAGAAATTGGCCCCAACTCAGGCTCCAGTCCTGAGGGAAGTTCAGATTTTGCAGCGTTAATACGTTCATTGACTAATTGCCTAGCAAAATAGATATCAGTGTCATCATTAAAGATTGCAACTACTTGTGATAATCCATAGCGAGATACAGAACGCGTATAAGACAGGTTTGGAACTCCTGACAATGCGGTTTCAAGAGGAAACGTGATACGTTGCTCTACCTCCAGTGGGGTATACCCAAGTGCCTCTGTATTTATTACAACCTGCACATTGGTAATGTCTGGTACAGCATCAATTGGCAGCTTTTGGAAGTTCCAAAGGCCAAGCATCGCTACCGCGAAAACAAAAACGAGAATTAGCTTACTTCTCTCGATTGAAAATTTTAAAATAGCATCTAACATTCAAGGAGTTCCTTAGTGGTCGTGAGACGCGCCCGACTTCTCAATATCAGCCTTTATTATGTAGCTGTTGAGAGTGACATATTCTGTTCCAGAGGGAATGCCGTTTAGTACTTCAACCCATCCCTCTGCTTTTCGGCCGAGCTCAAGCATCCGAACTTCGTATTGATCACCAAACTTTCCATAGACCACCGTGAAATCTCTGAAAGCCTGAAGGGATTCCTCTTTCACAGCTCTTTCAACGGTGAATGAGTCAAAGAGAATTTGGGCAGTTATAAACTGTCCTGGTGAGTAAAAGCCGTCATTATTATTGACAATGGCGCGATAGACTTTTGCTTGCGAGCCGTTAACGGCATAAAGGCTGTCAAAAATTTTAGTGCTTATCGTCTTATCGTGACCCGGAACTTGTATATCGACGGGAGCATCTAACAATTTCTTGTTTTGGTCTTCTGGATATACGTTCAGCTCTGCTATTAATTGCGAGGTATCAGTAATAGCGACTAGTTTCTTGTCTCCCGATTGTTCGCCTACCCCAATATCCTGAAATGTAATTAGGCCATCAATCGGCGATTTAACTTGATAACTTTGCAAGCTTTCGCTTGATTGGATAGTGAAAAGAGTCTGCCCTTTCTTTACTGCTTGACCTAAAATGACATCAACAGAAGTTACTTCGCCTGGATAACGCGCAGATATATTCCTCACTGCATTGGGAGGTAAAACTAACTGGCCATATACTTTCAACCGCTCATTAAGTTTTTTACTCGATACGAAATCGGTTTTAATGTCCATAGCCTTTGCTAGTGAATCATCTATTTTTGTCCTTCCTTCATAGTTATCGTAAGACCATTCGTATGTTTTGCCTTGGTAATTGGCGGTAAGTGAAACTAAAAAAGAGTGAGGTTCATAGATAACCATGTCACCGCGCAGATAATTGCCCTCAACATAAAAATCTATGTCATCGATGCCATCTCCCAAACGCGTGAGTTTTACGTGCACTTCAATGTCTTCAGCTGATATTCGCTGTCCTGCATAACTAGCGTATACACGAAATTCGGGAGGGGTGCCGGTTTCATAAATCGCCAGCTCGATAGCAAGGTCACCCTGTCTCAATACTCGACCATTATTAGGGCCTTTCTCTACTTCTTCTTGAGCAATTTCTTTAGCTGACTCAGCAACAGCTAGGTTACTGATTGCGGATAAGCTAATGCCAATATGGGCAAATGCTATTAAGGTAAATAATTTGCGAAGTTTCATAGTGCTCTCTCATTCTTGGATACCGAAGTACCCGTTAATCTCTCTAATTCAATGTTAAATAGTTGAATGTTGGTATAGGCATCGATTAGGCTCTTCTGCGCATTTAACAGTTCTTTCTGGACTGCAAAGAGGTCCGTATATGAGTAACTTCCGATGTTGTATGCTCGACTAGCTTGCTCATTTGCTTGCTCTAACATCGGAATGGAACTGTTTGATAATTTTTGGATTACATGGAGGCTGTGCTTTAATTTGTGAGTCAACAATAGAGCATCAGTGGAAATACTTTGAAGTAAGGCATCAGATTCAGCAGCACTTTGGCTCTGCTTTGCTCGCAAAGACGTGATTAATCCTTTATTACGACCTTCGCCTCCAATAGGTATTGATATCCCAGCTACAAATGCAAAGTCGTCAATTACTTCGTTTCGTCTAATGCCTGTCGACACTTCCCAAGCGGGTGACTCCTCTACTACTGCCAAATCAATTTCAGATTCAATTTCTTGTTGCTGTAATATGTAGCGTTGGATTTTCGGGTTTTCCTTCAATCTTTTCAAAACTTCATCTAACTCAGAAATTGAAGGAATATTTGTAAGCGTTCCAGTTACTGAAAAGTTTGTAGTGCCCTTCCACTGCGCCGCTAATGCAGATTTTGTTGCTGCAATCTCATGAACAAGATCTTCTACTTCTAGCTCGTACAAAGATAGCGAAGCGCGAGCGCGGAGTTCATCGATAGCGTTAGCTCTTGCTGCTTTTACACGACCTTCTACATTGTCCAAGAGATCTTTCGCTTGGTCTTCTGCAATCTTCGCTAACTTTAAGTTCTCTTTTTGAGCCAATAAGGTTATATACAATCGTGCTGTATTTGCTGCGATATCAACGGCTCTAACCTCTTGATCAATTGTAGTTGCATCAGCTTTCGATGAAGCCAGATTGACCCTAGACTCGATAATGTCATTTTCAAGTAACCATGAAATGCTCAATGTTGCTTGCAATCCAGATACCCCTGAGTTGTTGCCAGAGCCCAAGAAATCCTCGAGTTGCGCATTAACTACTTTAGGCGTGCCAACCTCAGCTTGAGTAATAAGAGCTTTTGCAGCCTCTGATTTATGTGTGAATACATGTAATTCAGGATGTTGTTGCAGAGATAGACTAATTGCATCATTCAATGTGAGTATTTCTTGTGCATTAACACCAACAGACATCCCACTGATGGACATGCTTATAAGCATACCACTCACAAAAAACCGATTGATGATCGGTTTTTTGCTTAATTTTTTTCCAAAAAACATAAATAAATTCCTTATGAAAGCTTTTTAAAAGCCTTCGACTAGGTTTGAAAATAAAAACCGTTCACCGGTCGGTTTTCAGAATTAATTTTAATGGCTAAACACCGTTTCAATAAGATGATGAACACCGTCTAAAGAAGTCATACATAGAAAAAATAATGCAATGGCAAAAGAGAACGCTACAGTCTTATTGATAGGTGACAACTGCAACCTACCCAAGAGGAAATAGATGCGTTGCTCAAGAACATCTGCGCCGAAATTTACAACTAAAGCGCTTGACTTAAGTATGTGCTCTTGCGCATTCAGCTTTGCAACTTTAACTAAAGTGCTTGCAACAAATATCCGGTCAATTCCTTCTTCTAATACAGCATTGTCTGCATCTTGTTCCATAGCCAACACCATCTGTAGAGTTAGTAATCTTGCTATTGGTGCGAAATAAAACGAGACCAAAATACTAAACAGCCACTTTTTCAGGGGATCATTATTTACAACATGCGCTCTTTCGTGCTTTAAAATGACATCAAGTTCTTCGGGAGTAACCTCATTCAAAAGCCCTGTAGTTATGAAGCATTTCTTGCTCCGTATTCCAGAGGTAAACGCTGCAAATTTAGGTATCTCAACTTCATATACCCCCCGGCTTAAGTTTTTTGAGAGGCAAGTTAGCAAGCTCACCTCCTGTCTATGAAGCCATAGCTGTCTCGTCTTTGAAGTCAATACAAACATCATGTAAGAGAGCAGGAGTATTATTGTAACTGCATGCCAACTAAACCAGTTGAAATCTGATATATGATGCCAATGAGCATATTGTTTAGTTTCAAATATGCTTGAGTAGACATATATATCAAGTAAGTAAAGACAGACTAAAATGCTCATTATCCATGGCATTGAAACACAAAACCAAAGCAGAGCTTTCCTTGGTTTTAACTGAACAGATGTTAACTTTTGTCCTAGTAAAGATACGCCAATAGACACAACCAAATTAGTTATTGCGAATGCAATAGTAAAAATTGCTAGCAGGTTGAAGAATATTGTCATTATTTTACTTAATCCTTGTTCACTGACTTGAGCTTTTTTTGCTCTTCTATAAGTTGCTCTAGTTTAGTTAGTTGGTCGACACTAAATTCACTTGAGATGGAAGAAAAAGCTGCGATAAGGCTGCTATCGTCGCCAGCAATAAAGTCACTAGCAACTGACTTTATAAGCTGTCCGATCAACTCGTATCTCTCGACTTTTGTGTTATAGATATATGCATGCCCCTCTTTTTTTCTGGCTAGAAGTCCCTTTTTGAAAAGGCGATCAAGTGTACTCTGGTAGGTATTTAAGCTTCCTCCCCTCACATTTATGAAATGCGAATAAAGTTGCTTTACATCAACATCTTTGTGCTTCCATAAATAATGTAGAACTAGCTTTTCAAGTTCACCAAGATTCATATTCGCCGCACCCTTTTAAAAAACCGATTAACGATAGGTATTATACATAGAGAGTACCGACCGGCAATCGGTTTTTATCTCAGTTTTTTTTTCACTTCATCGTTAGGCGGAACTTATTAATAATATTATCTCACTATATTTTGCACTAAATACACCCACGCTTTCTCAACTCCTCAGCCCATTCTTTAAAGCGTTTTTCGTCGCGCTCTGCGGTCTTTGCACGTCTGTTCAATGTTTTCTTAGACAATGCTTTGGGCTCTTCTTTGTCAAATGTTACTCCAGACAAAGCATCGGCAAACATTTCCGGCTTTACGTGACTATAGTGCTGCTCGATCATTGCTGTACTGGTTCCACATTGGCGCGCAATTACGTCCATGCTGGTTCCGTTGAGAAGCTGCCACGTAATGTAGGTATGTCGAAGAGAGTATAGCGTTCGCGGTCCTCTGGGTGACTCTTTTAATCCCGAACTTTGGAGAGCTTTCTCAAATGCCTTACCTAATTGCTTTGTGGGTTCACCATTTGCTAGCAAAAATAGTTTTTGGTTAGGTGTACGCAGTGGAAAACGTTCTCTGAGTCTAGTTAAAGCACCAATCACATCACGTTTACAAACTACTTTACGAGGGCCTGTATATTTTGTTGTTTTACCCTTAGAGACATTGATGAAAAATTGAGCTTTTGAACCTTGAGTTTTAATCTCGATATCTTTCCAAGTTAGGTGTTCCATCTCCGTGCCGGGCCTAATTCCGGTATTAACTGCTATTTCACAGTAATCGTATAGTAACTCACGAATTTGACGGGTCTTTTCACTATGAGCGTTTTGCTCACCTTCATATATTTCGTTGAGGATAACATCATACTCTTCTTCAGAAAAAGCCGCACGACGTGTGCCTGTTCCACCTTTCGAAGAAAGAACAGGTACTTGAGCGGCGATCATCCATTTTTGCTCAATAGCTTCTTTAAAAACGAGCTGAAGAGCAGCATTGTGAGTTAATAATGTAGAGGAGGCTGGAGACTTCTTCATTCGTCCCTTACGCCACTCATCAAATTTAGATATTTCTTCTTGGTCAATTGAAGTAATAAATGTCCGTGAAAAGTAAGGTATGTGGTAGTTTTCTAACGCTCGAATATAGTCTTTATAGGTGCGTTTACCGCCCCCGTGTTCTAGTTGCTCTTCAAGCTTTTCGATGACGCGGTCAGCTACGTCTTTGAATCGCTTACTTTGGACTAGTGTGTTATTTTCGTGTCTAATTTGGTGGTCTAAGAAGATTCGATGTGCCATGGCGATAGCTTCGTCTTTATCTTTCTTCTTAGTTGATTTACAGAGCCATTTTTTGTGATTGGTTAGTATAAATCGCGCATACCAGCGCTCACTGTTATCTTGTTTAAAGATATACAGCTCGTCGTTTATGTCGTGTCTTTCAGTCTGTTTTGCCATAGCGCCAGTAAAACAGAAAAGAGCTCTCTTTGCAAAGAATTTGCAAATAAATTAAAAGTTGCATATTTTCAATGCTTTAGAGTGGTGATTTGCATTGAAAATCCGCGTGTCCCTGGTTCGATCCCGGGTCGAGGCACCATCATTTAAGCCCTTGCAGAAATGCAAGGGCTTTTTTGATTTCGCTTTATGCCTTTGGTGACTTTTTAACGTCCGGTCGAAGTATCTGAACCGTTTTCATACCTAAACTATTACCCGCACTAATTTCTGACTCCTCACTGTCGCCAATAACCCATACCTCACTCGGAGCTGTATTATATTTTTTGGTATGCCCAAAGTAGCCTTAGAAAAGAGCGCTGCTAAGCGCGTAATAAACCTAGATGATATGGGCAGAAGGTTTAGAAAACCGTAGAAAAGCTTTCGGCAGCTAGTCGCTTGTAAGTATAGTGAGCAAATACTTACAGAATGCAATTTCTGCCCTAAAACCTGTAAAAGGATTGTTATAACTTTTCTTGTTCCAGAAAAGCTAAGGTGTTTTAATAGCATCGCTTAATAATGAGTAATGCTGCTGCAGAATGCTGTTGCTGTAGCCGATACTATGGATAGGCTCACTATTTAGTGCGTAAAAATATAAAAATCGATACGTAAGTGGAATGGTAAGGTAAATCATTGTCGATATAATAATAAAAAAGACAATGGCTTATGTGCGTTAGCAAGAACAAGGTAGGCAAAGTTTTATTACTGCGTATGTTTTGTAGTACCTAACTAGAATAAAAGACCTGCTATATTCCTTACAGATTTGAGAGCAAATATATGCTTATTCTTACGGTATGACACTAACCCGGGATTATAACGAGTAGTTGGGGACTCTTATGAAACAGCAAACGCTTATAGCAGTATCAGCTTTAATGTTTTCTTCTTCTGTTTTAGCTAATGGCGGCTTTGAACCGAATAAGAAAGCATGCGTGAACGTCGGAAAAGAAATCACTCGCGTAAGCACTGAAATGGATGCAGCTAAGTCAGGTATTCAGAAGTCTTGGCTTAAGCGTCAACTAAGCGCACTAGAAACAAAACGCAATTCTTGCAGCACACAAGGTTTTAAGCCAAACCGGCCTGAGTTAGCAAAAGTTTAATTGTTTTGTATTTCGATTTGAAAAAAGTCTTACTTCGGTAAGACTTCTTTGTTTTTACTTCGACACCGAGCCTACGCCTCGCCCAGAGTCTTATCGAGAAGACATTGAAACAGCAGAGCACATAGGCGCTGACAAAAGTCAGTTTTACCAGCATGTTCGTGCGGCTTGCGAATCGGGTTGGGACTTTAGTTCGCGCTGGCTAGCTAATCCCAATTCATTGGCAAATATTCGTACAACTGAAATTATTCCCGTAGATTTAAATGCGCTTTTGGTAACGCTTAAATAGACTCTGGCAAGCGTGACTAAAGGTGCCGAGCAAGCGCGCAACAGTTCGGCATCTACAGCACGAATTAAGGCAATAAACATCTTGTTAAAAAAAGGTGGCGTGGTAACCACTTCAAACGCTACGTCGCAACAATGGGATGCGCCAAATGGCTGGGCACCGCTTCAACTGTTTGCCGTTGAAGGGCTGCGCAACTATGGGTTTGAAATGCAGGCTCAAACCATCATGCTGCGCTTTTGTAAAACCATTGAGCGTCACTTTGCATCTAGCGGTGTGCTACTTGAAAAGTACAATGTGTGCGAACCGGAAATAAAAGCAGGTGGCGGTGAATACGACGTACAGCTAGGTTTCGGGTGGACCAATGGCGTGTATACCCGTTTTCAGACATATCTGAACCAGTAAACAAGCTTCGGTTAAAACAAAAACGCGCGGTACCGTAACAACGGGCCGCGCGTTTTTGGTTGTGTAGATATTAATTGTCGCCTGAGCGGTTACCCATATCAATCGACATGGCAATATCATCGAGTATGTCGTTTAGCCCAGTAATTTTCTCGTTAGCAATAAATACGCTCATCTGCGACTCAACCACGATATGGTCGGAAGTGGCATCGTTTTCAAAGGTATTGTCTAACGCGCTCTGTACGCGGTCGAAAAACTGTCGTGCACTTCGTTCTTCAATATTGTGCAGACATAAAATAAATTGCTCGGTACCAAATCGTCCTAAAATATCGTTACCGCGGGTAACATTTTGAAGAGTTTGTGCAATTTGTCGTAATACTAAATCACCTTTTGTTGACCCCATTTTCCGCGTTATTTCACGCAGGTTGCTAATGTCGAATATAGCAATGGCAATGGCCCGTCCTTTTTTCGGCGCATCAAGCTTGTTAATGCGAGCTATCGCCGAATTCGCATTAAGCAGCAGGGTAACGGGATCGATGGCTTTGCGCGCAAGGTGCTTTCTACGAAGTACGTAGCCAGTAATACCGCTTACCAGAAGGAAAATAATAATAGCGGTATACAGCGTGTTCTTTCGTTGCTGTTCCGCTTGTTCAATCGCAGATTCCAAATCATAAATGCGGGTATACAAGTTAGCAGCACCAATAATTAAGGCCGAGTCTTGAGTAACCTCACGGCGCTTAGTCACTTCTTTAGAATAAATCTCGTGCGCTTCTTTCGCCTTAGCTAAGTCCTGCAGTACGATATACATGGATACGTTGAAGCTAAGGTAATCCAAATTTGTACGAAAGACCGGCGGTATCGCATCATCATTTAACGCTTCAATACCTGATATATACTGCTTAATACAGGTGAGATCGTTGTCATGTAAGCAAATCTCAGCTTTGTGCCAGTTAACAAGAAGCTCGCCTAACGAACTCGAGATGCTCGAAGACGCTTTTTCTAAATCGGGAAGGGTGTAGGTAAGTCGGTTGTAGTTTTGTGTTTTTCTATAGTAAATAGACAGTGCATACTGATACAAGAAGTTGGTTAGCGGTGTGTCTATTTCGCTATTGAGTACACCTAGTTCTAAAATGCTCTGATAAGCTTTGTCGGTTTGGCCGCTACTTAACAGCGATACAATAGCACTAATAAGAATACTTACCTTGTTACTGCCTTCATATACAAGCAAGCCCATTTCATGTGCTTTTAGATATTGCTCTGCTGCTAAGGCATGTTGCTCTAAATCGCCGTATAGTAAACCAATTGCGTTGTGAATATGCGCTAACTCACCGGGGCTGCCGTCGTTTGAATAACGCTTAAGCACACCAAACATCTTACCCAATCTTATTTCAGGTGAAGTGGTTTCTGAACAGTAGTTAATTAGGCCTAAAGAAGAACTGGTAAAGATATCGCTGTGGCGCTCGGGCGATGATAGTTCTTGGGCTTGTTGGTAGTACTTACAGCGTGCTGGGTTTTCTCTGGCGTCATAAGAAAAGCCAATTTGATAAATAGCCGATGCAAAGGCATAAGAGCTTTCATCAATATTGCTTTGCATAATAGCTTTAAGCAGCATAGTTTCAGCTTCTTCGTACTTACCACGGCAAATTAGAAACTGCCCTTTGGCTACGGTTAAAGCAAAACGTTGTTGCGATGTAAGCGACTCTAGCGCGAGCGTGTCTTCAAGTTCAGGAAATAGAGACTGATTGGGACAGTCATAGGAAGGCGTGCGTACCTTTTCGATAACGGCATCGATACTGTCGTTTGCCAATGCGGCAAAAGAAGCTAGCGCAACGCTCAAGAAAGAGAATACTGTTAAGGATAACCTTTGAAACATGAGAAATAACGTTTTTGTTTTTTCTTCATAATATCGATTTGAACCCCGAACTACTACACGGAGCACCTAAAAGTTAGCTATTTTTTGTATCTTAATGCGTCTACTGTTTTCTAATCGTTAAGCTAGGTAAGCACGTGTAATGTATTTGCAATGCCTGCTAGTGGGCAGGCGACCTAAAACTAACCAATATAGCCACTCCAACGAGGGCAACGGCAGACCATACAATAGTTGCCTTGGTGGCACGCTCTCCAAGTACCCACGCAACCCCTAGCGACATTAATGCGCTTGTAGCAATAAGGGTTTGAACCACGGCCGCTTTCGCATAAGCAAACGCAAACATTTGTAGATAAATAGCAGCAGTAGTGCCAAGTAACGTGGCTAACACAAAAGCAGGCCATACACGTTTTCCACTGTCGCTTTCATAGTTAATATCGGGCATGTAGCGCGTTTTGGTTAGGGCTATAAATGGCACCACAAAGGCCATACCGCCAACTAAGCGCAAGAACGCAGCGCTGGCAGCGTCAATTTCACCGGCACTTAAAATGTCGCGGCTAACTACGGCCCCAACCGCCTGACATAACGCCGCGCCGACACCATACAAATAGCCACTGGTTGCAAACACGTGTGTAGTGCTGCGTTTGCGTACCTTTATAACCATATCTACCGAAAACAGTACTACTGCAACGCCAACCCACTGCTGCCAGGTAATCCATTCGCCAATAAACGCCATAGCAAAAAGGGCAGTGAATAAAGGCGCAAGGGTTTCGGCGACCAGCACCGCTTGGCTATCGCCAATGCTTTGTAAGGCTTTAAAAAAGCAGGTATCGCCAATGCCTATACCAATAAGCCCGCTAAGCAATAGCCACAAAATAGCATGAGTACTAAGCCCCGTTGGCTGAACCACTACTAAAACCACTGCCAAAATGGCAATAGAAATAAGCCCCTTCCAAAAGTTCATGGTAAGCGGCGAAAATGCGTTACCCGTTCTACGGAATAAACGCGCAGCAATTGCCCAACAAAGCGCTGTACCTAGCGCAGCAAAAACACCCATAAATTACCTGTTAAAACTTTGCCCAAAAACGCTGGGGCAAATAAGTAGCTTGCCAAAAAGAGCGGCTATGCTAATGCAAGGTGTGGGCGGGGTAAACTTAAATCACATCAGTAGTTTTTAACTAAATATATTGAAGCCTTAAGCAAACGTAACTGAAGGTTAAAGGCTTTCGTGGCATTATGTTGGCGGTAAAATTCGTGAGTAAGTTAGGCGCTTTTCTCAATTAAGTGGGCGTTAACCGAACTTTAAGAATAACAGTGAAGTAAAAGGACGAGAAAAGCGTGAGCGTAGAGCAGATGAACTTAACCGGCATTAAAGGTGTAATATTCGATTTAGACGGCACCTTGGTAGAGTCTAGCCTTAACTTCACACAAATGCGCGCCGACGTAGGCTGCCCACAAAACGAAGATATTCTTACCTTTGTAGATGCCCTTAGCTGCGCCGACACCAAAGCGAATGCTCACCGAGCTATATTGCAGCACGAACTTGACGATGCGCAAAATGCCAAGTGGTTACCCATTGGCAAAGCCATGGTGGAAAAGGCGCAGGCACACAAACTACCCATGGCAATAGTTACCCGCAACTGCCGCCAAGCCACCGCAATTAAGGTAGCTAATAACGGCATACCCATCGACTACGTGCTTACCCGCGAAGATGCCCCGGCCAAGCCCGACCCAACCGCATTACTGATGGTGGCGAACACATGGCAGCTTCAACCTGAAGACTGCCTGTATGTAGGCGATTTTATTTATGACCAGCAAGCCGCCGAGAATGCTGGGATGAAGTGGTTGTTGGTTTAGGTATTAACTATTTACATCTGGTTTCTTTGGCTTGATAGGCCCAATTGGTAATATCACGTAAAAGTCTATTCCCCACGTTGGTGGATTAGTTCCAGCATATACTTTAGTATACTCTGCCTCGGTAAGCTCTTGCATGTTTGTTTTTTGTTCGATATTCATATCTTTTCCTTTTTGTTTTTTGATTCTCAAGCTCGAATGAGCACACATAAAATAATAATTAAACAGGGATGTAAGACATGTTTACTGAGACAATTTGTGCTTATCGACAGAAAATCTATACTTGTGTCCCAATATTTCTAATTTTTTTCTTAGTTTTTCCAAAATTGAGCCATGCCATCGGTATTAACTTAGAGGGGAGAACATCATTTGATGGAATTCCATCAGGTGTAATTCGAGACTTAGAGGTTTCAAACAAAGTAGTATATGTAGCAGCAGAAAACGGGGTGTTTGAAGTTATTGGGCACGAGTCTGAGAAATTAGAGTTCAACACATCTGTTCACGCCACAGGGGTTATCTCTGATATTCAACTGAATGGAACGGACCTATGGGTTGTTGAATATGGAGTTGGTGTTTTTAAGGTTAATCTACAAAATAAAAACTCACAGCAAGTATTTAGTGATCGTGAATGGTCGAGTTCTATTTGGACTATGGCAATGACATCTAGTCATTTATATTTCTCAGTCATTGACGATGTCATTGCAGTAGATAGAACTACAGGGCAATCGACAAGCCTAAATTCCAAATTAGAATCCTTCAAGTTAAACGGCACTTACTCGCTTTTTGCAAACAATCACAATGCGTATGTAGCATCTAATAAGGGCTATCTTTCAATTGAAGGGGCATTAGATAATCTGCAAGAATTTAAATTGAGTAGCAAGCTACCATTACTATCAAATGCAACGTTTATTAAAGTAATTGATGATGAATTATATATCGGCGGTCCACAAGGGGTGTACATATTAGGAAGTAACGAGCGCTTCGTTCCAACCGAGGGAATTAGTGGCACCTACATCCAAGATGTGGTTAAAGGTGAAGATGGGGTGATCTGGGTTTCCGACGGTCGCCTTTTACTGCTAGAAGATGAAAAACTATCGGCTCCCCCTTTCATGAATCCTATATTGACGTCTGAAGCGATAAGGTCAGTAACCAAAATAGCTATAGACCCCTACAATTCCATCCTTATCGCCTCCTCACAATTAGGCTTAGTTTCATTACCTAAAACAAAGCTAGTGACAAACCTAGTGTCATTTAATGGGAGCGTTGTAAGGGAAAACATTCAAAAGACATCAATAAATGAAAACGGAACTATAGTTCGAACTGAAAAAGGTCTCTTTCAGTTAAACGAGAAGAGTGGGGAGTTAGTCAATACTCATTTGGATAAAGACAAGGCAGAGTTTTGTACCTCTTGGCAGGAAAGAACTTTTATACGTCTCAATGAAATAGACCCTTCTGTTCTCTGCAATAGCGAGTTTTCCCATTATATAGAAGCCGGCAAAAATGCCTTTTATTTCTACTTTGATGATGGACTCGATGCCAATTACTACTATATCGCTAACAACACCATACGTGACACAATTAAAGCCCCTAAAAAAGTGGTCTTCAGCTCTTTGTTGAGTGGTGGAGAAATCGTTGCGATTGATGAATTTGATGACGTTCATTTTCAATTGTCCAAATTCAACTGGCGTACTGTTACCTCTAAAGAAGGTGGCTGGTTCGGGCTTCAATGTTTAATAGAGTTCCAAGAAAACTATTTGGTATGTACATCAGGTGCTGGACTAAAAGAAATCAACAAGAAAAATGGAAAAGTTAGCTCTTCCACGATAGCGGGCCTAGAGAAACTAAGGTTCATTAGAGGTGCCATGGTTACCGAAGGGAAAAATCTCTGGGTAGCGTCTAACATGGGCCTGTTTGTTAAGCCCAATATAAGCAACTCAGCTTCTAAAGTGGGTATTCGTTATGGACTCTTCGATACAGACTTTGAGTATAAGAGCCTTGAAGCGCTTGGTGAAAAAGTGCTAGTTAAGGGGGATAAATATAGTTACCTGTTGGATGAAGAAAAGTTAATTGAGAGTCTCAATGCAAATTCAATTGGGGAGATGTCTACTATTCTTAGTTATGTTCAATGGGGAGATGGAGAAGGACGACATATCACATATTTTCCTGAGGACTTTGACTTCAAGTTTAAAAGTAGCTTTAAGGAAGTAACATTCAACTTTATCGTCAGTGATTTCTACAATGAAAGCAGCAGTATTGAATTTAAATTAGATGATGACGCTTGGGTTTCTCACAATAAACCTGTAATGAATTTAACATTAAGTGATATGAACGTTGGTGTGCATACTCTTAGAGTCCGTGTTCCAGCAGATAAAAGTACTACAAATGAACTGACAATTAGTTTTGATATAGATCCACCTATTTGGGCTTCTTATATCGGCTTTACTATATATTTATTTATATTGGCTGGGGTTTTGAGTTTGTGGAGAATAGGGGTTTTAGGCAGGCTATATAACAAATTCAAAACTACTAAACTCTACAACCATCTTACCCGCTATGAAATAACCGATGGGCACTCTAAATTTGAAAAGATGCTTCGCAGCAAAGAGCGTTTCATTAACGAAATCACCCACGAACTTCGCACCCCAATTCAGCTCATCAATGGATCGTTAGAAGGCATATCCAAAACAGCTCATGCAGCGAGCAAAGAACTGATATGTGTTCAGGACAATATGAAAAGGGTCGAACAGTTGATTAATCAAATGAGTCAAGATGTCCCTAAAGCCTTGGCGGCAGCCGACTACTACAGATCCTACTCGTCAGATAACATAAAGTTTATCGTCCTATCGCTAGAGCCATTAGCCAAGCAGAAGCGGCAGAATTTAGAGTTACGTATTAAAGGGAAAAAAGAAATTTCGCTCATTAACGACAGCTTAGAGAAAATCCTGGCAAATCTAATTCAAAATGCAATTAAGTTCACACCAGAACTTGGCACAATAAAAGTAGCAGCTATACAAGATAGTAAAGTGCTTAAAGTTATCGTTAGTGATGACGGAGAAGGAATTGATGAGCACTTTCACAAAAAAGTATTCGAGCGATTCACTAAAGGGAGCAGTGAGCATGAAGGTCATGGTGTTGGCTTAGCAATGGTGAAAACCTTAGTTGAACTGAACCAGGGCGACATTGCGTTAGAGAGTCAAAAAGGCATTGGAACTAAAGTTACCGTAACGTTACCCATTGATGATATTGAGTATGTAAATTCGCATGCTGAAAAATTGTCACCCGCAAATGCCAAATCGAACAAGAAATCACTATTAATAGTTGATGACAGCAGAGAGTTCCGCTCTTATCTATTTGATTTGTTTTCTAGCAAATATCGCTGTTTAGTTGCGCGAAATGGTGTTCAGGCGTTAGATGTCATGCAGCACTACTTGGTCGATTTAGTCATCACCGATCAAATGATGCACGAAATGGATGGGCTGAGTTTAACAAAAGCAATTCGCAGTAATACTAGCTATGCCAACATCCCTATACTTATGCTAACCGCTGAAACAGGGGCTGAACTAGAAAAATCAGCATTAGAAGAGAAGGTGGATTATTTCTTGGCAAAGCCTGCATCTAATGAGGAAATTACTCTTAGGGTTGAGCATTTGCTGTCGGTCAGAGAAGCAAAAGAACGAGAAGAAGAGGAAAGTGAAGAGCCAGCATTTAAATTCGGATGCCTGAAAATTCCCGAGTTTGATAACGAAAAGGATATGGCGTTCTATTTAAATTTTATCGCTGTATTGGAAAAGAATTATCACAATGAGTCATTCAATAGAGATCAGGCAGCCTCGCAGTTATTGATAAGCCCAAGAAGCTTGAACCGACGGATGTCAGAGTTGTTTGACTACAACTTCAGTGAGTTTCTTTCACGCTTCAGGATCGAAAAGTCTATTCCGTTACTTTTAGAGGGAAATAGCATTCTAGATACCTGCCTAGACGTTGGCTTCGGAACCGCAGCTTATTTTTCGACGTCCTTTAAAAAGGTCATGAACTTACCGCCCAAAAAGTTTGTGGAACAATACAATAAAACAGTAGCGTAAAGATAAAACCTAACGGAACTAAATATACCTACGCCTCTCCGCCAAAAAGCCAATCAACAGAAACGATGCCACATAGCCTGCGCCTTGGTACTGCCAGGGTAAGTAGGCTAGGGTGTGTTTTAAGAACGGTGCGCCGTACAAGGTTAGTGCGCCATAGCCAAAGGCACACAGCACTACAAACAAACTAACGCGAATGGTGAAATGGTAAGGTGCCAGTATGCGTTTTACATGGCCGTTAATCAGGTCGCCGTACACCACTAGAATAGTGGCCATAAGCATAATGCTCATTTCGGTGTAATAGGGGCTTAGGGCGCGAGAAAGGGCACTGAAAAGTTCACTCATAAAATTACTACTATTATGATGTTGTTACTGTGTGCCCATTATAACCACGGCAAGGTCAAAAGCGTTAGCTAACGCCTTTATTAAGTGCGCTTACTGCTTTAAAACCTTGCTCAATAGTGGCAATGCGGTCGGTGGTTTGATCGCGCTCTACAAATTTATGTTCAATACCGGCTAATTTGCCGTGCGCGAATATCTCTTTAAAGTTAATGGTGCCTGTGCCCACATCAGCAAAACTGCCGTCTTCAGCCAAATCTTTTACATGCCAAAGTTTAAAGCGGCCTGGGTACTGCTTAAAGTAATCAATGGGGTTTTTACCTGCTTTTACCGTCCAGTATAAATCCAGTTCCATGGCAACAAGGTCTGGGTCGGTCTGAGTTATAAGCACGTCTAATGGTGTCTTACCGTCGCGTACTTCAAATTCAAAATCGTGGTTGTGGTAGGCAAGAGTAATACCTTCCTTCTTACACGCTTCGCCAATGGTATTTAGCTTATCGGCAAGGGCTTGGTATGGCGCAATTCCCGTACCACGCTGGGCTTCGCTAAGCCAAGGAACTACCAAGTACTTGTGACCAACGGTTTGTGCGTCATCTAAAATTTGTGACAGGTTAGTATCGAACGCGTCTAACTGAATATGAGCCGAAGGCGCAGTAAGGCCATTGTCATCAAGCAGTTGCTTAATTTCCTTTGCGCTATGGTCAAAGTAGCCTGCAAATTCCATTTCCGAATAACCAACATCTGCAACCAGTTTAAGCGTAGCCGGCACACTTACTTTCATAATATCTCTAAGCGTGTAGAGCTGCAGACCAACAGCACTTTTGTGCATGCCCTTCATCATAGCGCTTTTATCACTGCCATGCCCCGGAACCGAACTAGTACGTGCCAAAACAGCAGGAGCGCTCATAGCCGCCAGTAAACCAGATGAATATTTAATGAACTGTCGTCTTGAAACGCCAGAGCTAATATTACTGGCCGCGTCTAACATTGCTGTCTTACTTAAGTTTGTTTTACTTAAATTCACTGCTTGCTCCTTTCTGTAGTGGTACATAGGTGATGACGCATCGCTATCATCAATTAACCCAAAGCTTTGCCCGTGCTCTCTCGCACAATAAGTTCAAACGGCATAATAACTTTGGGGGCCTTGCGAATTTTTCCGTTGAGTAAGTCCACCAGTAGCGTAACCGCCGTTCTACCAAATTCTTCTGCAGGTTGGGCAATAGTGGTTAGCGGTGGGTCGACAAATGCCGAAAACGCAATGTCATCGAAACCTGCCACCGATATGTCATTAGGAACATGTAGGTTGGCTTGCTTGAAGGCTTGCATGGCACCAATAGCCGTTTCGTCGTTCTCACAAAATACGGCGGTGGGTCTACTTTCAAGGTGACTAATGGTTTCCCCTGCGTTGTATCCGGCCTGTAATGAAAAGTCCCCCGGGAACAACAAGCTCTCATCAAAGGCAATATTGGCTTGCGCTAATGCGTCTTTATATCCAACCAAGCGTTCTTGGGTAAGCGGGCTTGAATTAGGTCCTTTGATCATGGCTATACGGGTATGACCTAATGAAATTAAGTGCTCGGTCATTGCTTTGGCTGCAGCACGGTTGTCTAACGACACAACAGGATATTGACCATCGTCAATCACCTCACAGGCATTCACCATGGGAAGCAGGCCATTGTCGTTGATCATCGTGGCATCAAATGGGTTGTGCGCACGTAACTGTATAAGCCCATCAGCCTGAGAAGTACTTACCATCTTGGCGTAATGGCTTTCTATTTCACTATTACCAAGCGTATTGGCAAGTAAAATGGAATAGCCCAGTTCGGCTGCCGCTTCCTGCATACCGCTAATAACACGGGCAAAAAATACGTTCGCTACCGTAGGCACCAATACCACTAAATTGTGCGTTTTTCCCGAACGAAACTTAACTGCCATTAAGTTAGGTTTATATCCAACTGCCTGAACAGCGGCCATCACCTTATTGCGCGTTTTAGGAGAAACACGCTCAGGTTGTTGCAATGTTCTTGATACGGTAGCGACCGACACGCCGGCACTATCTGCTACATCTCTAATATTTGCCATTTACGTTATTGTTGTTTGTTAATTCACTCGCGCATTGTAAACCTAACCCAGTAGAGGTGTGGTCTATACGATGGTAGCGAATTCAAAATTTACGTGAAATTAATATGTAACCGTTTTCATTTTAAGCAAAAGAATACGCACTTTCATTAAAACGTCAAAGGTTATTTGTAGGATTTATGTAAATTTGAGCTAGTGTTATGTTCAAATTTGGTGCAGAAATAAGCGGTTAAAGGTAGTAAAGCCCCAGTATTACCTCGCCATTTGTAAACTTTAGATTAACAAAATGCTGTTTTTTGTATTGACCATTAAAATGTAACGGATTACATTTTGTGGCATTAGCAACACCAATAGTGCGTTTGCACACAGAGGAATTTCAATGCAACCAATTCGAATGGGAATGATCGGAGGCGGGGAAGGCGCGTTTATCGGTGCCGTGCATCGTCATGCCGCAGGGTTAGATGGGAACTACCAGTTGGTGTGTGGCGCATTTAGCCGCAACGAAGAAAATAATACGCGAACTGCTTCTGCATTGAACGTATCAACATCGCGTACATACGATAGCTGGCAGTCAATGTTAGAAGAAGAAGCCAAATTACCTGAGCAGCAGCGCATGCAGGTTGTGGTTATCGTAACGCCTAATCATCTTCACGTACCTATTTCACTTGCCGCAATTAAGGCGGGCTTTCATGTTTTCTGTGAAAAACCAGCAGGCGTTAGCTTTGCAGAAGTAAAAGAGCTTCAAGATGTTATTCACGCCAGTGAATCGCTATACGGCTTGGCTCATACCTACCTTGGTTATCCTATGGTTTGGCAAGCACGTCATCTCGTTGAAAGCGGTAAGCTGGGCAAAATTCGAAAAGTGTATGTTGAGTATCCGCAAGGCTGGTTGTCTGGCGAAGAAGAAACGCACAATAAGCAAGCGCAGTGGCGTACCGATCCAGCAATTTCTGGCGCAACGGGCGCAATGGGCGACATCGGCACTCATGCGTTTGGACTTGTTGAGTTTGTATTAAACGACAGTGTTACCTCGTTATGTGGCGAGTTAAACACCCATGTTGAAGGACGTCGTTTAGATGACGACGGCGCCGCGCTTATTAAAACTAAGAAGGGTGCGTCGGGCGTGTTGATTGCTTCGCAGGTATGTGCTGGTGAAGAAAACGCGTTGAAGATCCGCGTCTACGGTGACAAGGGCGGTTTAGAGTGGCGTCAAATGGAGCCAAACTCCGTTATCTATCGCCCTGTTGATGCCCCTTATCAAGTGTTTAGAGCCGGCCAAGGTCAAGTTGGATTATGTGATGCTGCATCTGCACGTTGCCGTGTTCCAGCTGGCCACCCAGAGGGCTACTTAGAAGCAATGGCAAACTTGTATACCGATTTTGCTAAAGCGGTACGCGCGAATCAAAAAGGCAAAGCTGATGGCGTTCCAGGAATAAATTCAGGCATACGCGGAATGGTATTTATAGATGCCATGCTTGCCAGTACTGACAGCGACACCAAATGGGAGTCGGTCAGTCAGGAAGGAACGCAGTAATGCAATTAAAACATACAATGAAAAAGGTGAGCGCTTATGGCTACTAATCAACAACCTATAAAAGGGCCGGCTATCTTCCTTGCTCAGTTCATGGGAAAAGAAGCGCCGTTCGATACGCTCGAAAATATGGCGAAGTGGGCAGCGTCGCTTGGTTACAAGGGAATACAGGTACCTACCGATCCTAGTCTGTTTGATTTAGAAAAAGCAGCTGAGAGCCAAGAGTATTGCGACAACATCGCTAAAATTTGCAAAGACGCTGGCGTAGAAATTACTGAACTATCGACGCACTTACAAGGTCAGCTAGTGGCGGTTCATCCCGCTTACGACGAGTTATTCGATAACTTTGCGCCGGCGCATTTACACGGCAAGCCACAAGAGCGAACCGAATGGGCAATTAATCAGCTTAAATGTGCGGCTATTGCCAGTAAGCGCTTGGGGTTGAAAGCTCACGCTACCTTTTCTGGTGCATTAATGTGGCACTTGGTTTACCCGTGGCCTCAGCGTCCTGCTGGCTTGGTCGAGCAAGGCTTTGCTGAACTAGCCAAGCGTTGGAAACCCATTCTCGATGCATTCGACGATGCGGGTGTTGACGTATGCTACGAAATTCACCCTGGGGAAGACTTGCACGATGGCGCTTCGTTCGAACAGTTTTTAAAAGCGGTAGATAACCACCCACGAGCAAATATTCTTTTCGATCCAAGTCACTTTGTTTTACAGCAGCTTGACTACCTTGACTTCATCGACCGCTACCACAGCCGGATCAAAATGTTTCACGTTAAAGACGCTGAGTTCAATCCGAACGGTAGAAACGGTGTGTACGGCGGCTATCAAGACTGGCAAGACCGCGCGGGACGTTTTCGTTCCCTTGGCGACGGCCAAGTCGACTTCAAAGGTATTTTCAGCAAGCTTACCCAGTATGGCTTCACAGGTTGGGCGGTACTTGAGTGGGAATGCTGCTTAAAAGACAGTGCGCAAGGCGCAGCAGAAGGTGCACCGTTTATCGCTTCACACATTATCGAGCCAAGCAAATATGCGTTTGACGACTTTGCTGGTGGAGAGGTTAGTGAAGCGAAGAATAATCGTATTTTAGGCCTTGAGCGCTAAGCGCCATCAATAGGATAACAATAACTATGATAACCCTACGCCTTAGTTTGATGATGTTCCTCCAGTTCTTCATTTGGGGAGGCTGGTTTGTAACATTAGGCACGTATCTATCAAATACCCTGTCTGCCAACGGTGGACAAATCGGCATGGCTTTCTCAACCCAAAGTTGGGGCGCCATCATTGCCCCCTTTATTGTGGGCCTTATTGCTGACCGGTTCTTTAATGCAGAAAAGATCCTCGGCTTATTACATATTGTTGGCGCCGTGCTTATGTACTTTATGTATCAAGCGAATGATTTTGCCAGCTTCTACCCTTATGTGTTGGCTTACATGATTGCGTACATGCCTACGCTTGCTTTGGTTAACTCAGTGTCATTCGGGCAAATGGTTGACCCATCCAAAGAGTTCGGAAAAGTTCGTGTGTGGGGCACTATCGGCTGGATTGTGGCAGGCCTTATGATTAGCTATGTCTTCTCATGGGATTCTGCCCAGTCTATTGCCGATGGTATGCTCAAAAACACGTTCTTATTGTGCAGCGTTGCCTCGCTAATGTTGGGCGTATTCAGTTTTACACTGCCAAACACGCCACCTCAATCTGGCGGTAAAGCGGTAACTATACGCGACATTCTTGGCTTGGACGCGTTGGCACTGTTAAAAGACAAAAACTTCTTTGTATTCTTTCTTTCATCTGTACTTATTTGTATTCCACTGGCGTTTTACTACCAGAATGCGAATCCTTTCCTTACGGAAATAGGCGTTGAAAATGCAACGGGCAAAATGACACTTGGTCAAGTTTCCGAAGTGTTGTTCATGTTGGCTCTGCCAGTATTTTTGAACCGTTTCGGCATTAAAGCCACGTTAGTGATAGGTATGGCGGCGTGGGTAGTACGTTATGCACTGTTCGCATTCGGAAACGCTGACGAAGGTTTGTTCATGCTTATTGTTGGTATTGCACTGCACGGTATTTGTTACGACTTCTTCTTTGTATCAGGGCAAATCTATACCAATGCAAAGGCGGGAGAAAACGTAAAAAGTGCAGCGCAGGGGCTAATTACCTTAGCGACATATGGGGTAGGTATGCTGGTGGGCTTTGCAGTGGCAGGCGCAATTACCGACACCTACACGATGGAAACCGGTGCGCATAGTTGGCAGCAGGTCTGGTTATTCCCAGCAGGGTTTGCCGCGGTTGTGTTAGTGCTATTCGCCATTCTGTTCAGAAAGGAAAAGGTGAACGCAGATGCATAACATTACCCGCAGAAAATTACTTCAAGGTATGGCTATGACAGGGGCAGGCATTGCCGGAACAGGGTTAGCAGCAGCTGGTTTAGCCACTGCGATGCCTGCTATAGCGAGTATAAACGGCACGAAAGGTAGCAACACTATGAATACGCCGCTTAAAGGAAATGTAAACCATTCGGTAAGCCGATGGACCTACGGCGATTTAAGCATTGAAGAGTTGTGCCAGACCGTAAAGCAATTAGGATTTGGAGCCATTGACTTGGTTGGTCCTGAAGATTGGCCCGTGCTAAAACAGTACGGCATCGATTCTTCTATGTGTAACGGCGCCGAGATAAGTCTTGAAGACGGCTTCATTCACAGTGAGCTCCACGACGAACTAGAAGCGCGTTATATAAAGCACATCGATTTGGTCGCTGATGCAGGTTATACAAACCTTATCTGCTTTAGCGGCAATGCCCGAGGCATGTCACGAGAAGACGGACTGGAAAATGCGGTTAAAGGGTTAAAACGCATTTTACCTCATGCTGAAAAACGCAACGTAGTGATTTTCATGGAGCTGTTTAACAGCAAAGTCGACCACCCTGATTACATGGCCGACAATTCTGCATGGGCGATAGAACTTTGCAAACGCCTAGGTTCTAAGCACTTCTCACTGCTTTACGATATCTACCACATGCAAATTAATGAGGGAGATATCATCCGAACTATTCGAGATAACTATCAGTACTTTGGCCATTACCATACGGCCGGCGTACCTGGGCGTCACGAAATAGATGCTTCACAAGAACTCAATTACGAAGCAATTGCTAAAGCCATTGTCGAGACCGGATTTAAAGGCTACTTAGCACAAGAGTTTATACCCACACCGAAAACCAAAGCCAACAGAATAGCGTCGCTACAACAAGCGATCCATATCTGTGATGTGTAACGTGCGAACAGGCACAGCGACGAATTAAGTTTTAAGGACGTGTTATGGCGAGTAACGAATATGATGCAATAGTTATTGGATCTGGTATCAGTGGCGGTTGGGCTGCTAAGGAGCTAACTGAGAAGGGCCTAAAAGTGCTCATGTTAGAACGTGGCCAAAATATCGAGCACATTAAAGATTATAAAAATGCGCACAAAGAAGATTGGGATTTTCCTCACCGAGACTTGCCTACTCAAGCAATGAAAGTGGATTATCCCGTGCTTAAGCGCGACTACCCGCTAAATGAAAAAACGTACGGTATGTGGGCAAATGAAAAAGAAAACCCTTATACCGAAGACAAGCGCTTCGACTGGTACAGAGGTTACCACGTAGGTGGACGCTCACTGTTGTGGGGACGCCAAAGCTACCGTTTGAACAAAGAAGATTTCGAAGCCAATGCTAAAGAAGGAATTGCTGTCGACTGGCCTATTCGCTACGACGATTTGGCGCCATGGTATGACTACGTAGAAAAATTCGCGGGTATCAGTGGTAATCGCGATGGCTTAGATGTATTGCCTGATGGTGTATACCAGCCACCAATGCCAATGAATATTGTAGAGGAAAGTGTCGCGGCGCGGGTGAAAAAGGCCTATGAAGGCGCGCGGCACATGGTGCATGGCCGCACTTCAAACATGACACAAAGCAAGCCCGAAGAAGGGCGTGTTCATTGCCAATACCGCAATAAGTGCTGGTTGGGTTGTCCTTTCGGTGGCTACTTTAGTACACAAGCCTCTACGCTTCCGGCTGCGGTTAAAACAGGTAACTTAACCCTTCGACCTTTCTCAATAGTAAAAGAGATCTTGTTCGACAAAGACAAGAAGCGCGCGACTGGCGTTGAAATTATCGATGCAGAAACCAACGAGACCTATGTATTTAAAAGCAAGATCATCTTTGTAAATGCGTCAGCACTTAACTCGGCGTGGGTACTGATGAACTCTGCCACAGACGTATGGGACGGTGGCTTAGGAAGCAGCAGCGGCGAGTTGGGTCACAACGTTATGGATCACCACTTTAGAGTAGGTGCTTCAGCTGAAGTTGAAGGTTTTGACGACAAATATACCTACGGTCGCAGGCCGAGTGGCTTCTATGTGCCAAGGTTTAGAAACTGGGGAAGTGATAAACGAGACTACCTGCGTGGATTTGGTTATCAAGGCGGCGCAAGCCGTTCAGGTTGGCGCAAAGACATAGCTGAGCTTGGCATAGGTGCTGGACTTAAAGATGCGATAACCGAGCCTGGTCCATGGACAATAGGCATGACAGCCTTTGGTGAAATTCTTCCGTATCACGAGAACAAAGTGTACTTGAACAAAAAAGTCACCGACAAATGGGGCTTACCAGTACTGGCAATGGATGTCGAGATTAAAGAAAACGAGCTTAAGATGCGCAAGGACATGCAGCAAGACGCGATTGAGATGTTTGAAGCAGCAGGCCTTAAAAATGTTCAAGGCTGGGATGCTGACTACGCACCTGGTATGGGCATTCATGAAATGGGCACGGCGCGTATGGGAAGAGATCCAAAAAGCTCTGTGCTTAATGCGCATAACCAAGTGTGGGATGCACCGAACGTATTTGTGACCGATGGTGCGGCAATGACATCGGCCAGCTGTGTTAACCCTTCACTGACCTACATGGCATTAACGGCAAGAGCCGCAGACTTTGCCGTAGAAGAGTTAAAGCGAGGAAATCTATAATGGAACGCCGAGAACTACTTAAACTCATAGCCACTGCTACAGGCACAGCATTGTTCGCAGGTAATGTACTAGCTTACACAGATGTGCCTGCTGTACCGCTTAGCGACACATTGTTTAATGAAAAAGATGTGGCCTTGCTGAATGAAATGGGTGAAGTGATCATTCCTCAAACTGACACGCCTGGAGCAAAAGCAGCTAACGTTGGTGCCACAATGGCTGTGCTAGTAACCGATTGCTACACACCTTTGCTTCAAAAGACCTTTCTTGATGGCATTAAGAAAACATCTTCGTTAAGTCAAAGTCGTTTCAACAAACAATTTGTTCAGCTTACCAAGCAAGAACGAGAGGCTTTATTTAACGACCTGGATGTAGAAGCGAAAGCGGCGAACCTTGCTAACGGTGTTTATCAAGGCGTTGAAACAGGAAAGCCAAGTCAGTGGGAGCCAGGTACCGATGAGCCAACCCCTCACTACTTTACGCTATTAAAACAGCTAACACTTTATTGCTTTTTCACGTCTCAAGTTGGCGCGACTAAAGTGCTTCGTTATGTGGCTATTCCTGGACGCTACGACGGTGCATTCCCTTACAAGAAGGGCGACAAAGCGTGGGCCACCTGAGCCTGCGCTATCGAGCTGCCAAACACAACACAGTTATATAACGAATAAAACAAGGTACAGACACTATGAATAAAACACTCGTCGCTTCAACTGTGGCTTTGCTTATGCCACTTTCTGCATGCGCAACGACAGATGCAGATACTGAGAAAAGCGAATCGCGGTTAACCCGCGAACAACGGGCCGCTAAAACAGAAGTTTGGGAACCTGTTCCTGAAGTGGTTTCTTTTGATAAGGCGGGCGTGCCCTCTGATGCCATCTCTTTAATTGGTGATGACCTATCTAACTGGACTTCAGTAAAGGAAGGTGATGCTAAGTGGACGCTGGAAAACGGTGTTCTAACAGTGAAGCCAGGAACAGGCGATATCAAAACAAAAGCAGAGTTCTGTGATGTTCAGTTGCACGTAGAGTGGAAAGCGCCACAGCCAGAAGCAGGTATGGAAGGACAACAGCGCAATAACAGTGGTATCTTCCTGCAGCAGCGATATGAAATTCAGGTCTTGGACTCATATCAGAATAAGACCTATCCCAATGGACAAGCGGCAAGTGTTTATAAACAAACCATTCCTTTAGTTAACGCTATGAAGGCGCCTGGCGAATGGCAAACTTACGACATCATATATAAAGCGCCTACCTTTAACGGTGAAGCGCTAGCAACGAAAGGCTATGTTACGGTAATACATAACGGCGTAGTGGTTCAGAATCATACTGAAATTCAAGGTACAACAGAATGGATCGGTGCGCCTAAGTACAAAGCTCACGGATGCGCACCGCTTCAATTACAAGATCACGGCAACTTAGTAAGCTTTAAGAATATGTGGGTAAGACCACTTTAAAAAGCTAGCCGATAGATATCTTCAATCTCTTCAATACTCAATTGCTTGGGATTATTGCGCAGAAGGCGAGTTACTTTACTCGCCTCTTCTGCTAACTCCCCTACACAAGAAGGTGGAATATTAAAGTGGGTGAGTGAAGCGGGAATGCCTACGTCGCGACACAGTTTTTCTATAGCAACTAATAACAGTTTAATTGCTTCCTCTTTTGAGTGATGGCGCTCACATACCTTTAATAGCTTTGCTACACAATAAAGTTTGTCTTGGCAGAACGGTGCATTAACTTTCAATACATGAGGTAGCATTACCGCGTTACTCATGCCATGTGACAGATGAAACCGTCCCCCCAGTGGATAAGCTAAGGCATGTACTGCCCCTACGCCTGCGTTTCCAAACGCAAGACCCGCCATTAAACTGCCGGTGGCCATATCTTCACGTGCAGATAAGTTCTCACCATTGTTATAAGCGTGAAGTAATGAATTGAAGATAAGCTTGAGTGCTTTCTCTGCCAGAGCGTCGGTTATCGGACTAGCATTTACACTTATATAAGCTTCAAGCGCGTGAACGAATGCGTCTATACCGCTCGCTGCTGTAATGGACTGGGGGCATGTTTTTGTCATTTCAGGTGCAACGATCGCAACATCGGGTAGCAAGCAGTGGCTAACAATTCCTTTTTTCATCTGTGCTATCGGATCTGACAAGATAGCAATATTGGTAACTTCTGAACCTGTACCGGCAGTAGTGGGGATAACAATAAGAGGCAAACGACGTTTCGAAAGCGTATTTTCTCCGAAGAGTTCACTGAGGGGGCCAGTATGATCGTATGTAGCTGCAAGTACTTTTGCACTATCAATAGCGCTACCTCCACCAAGAGCAATAATTCCGTCTACTTGCTTCTCACGAAGTATCGCTAACTTATCTTCTATGATATTCACTTCAGGCTCTGGTGGAATGTCATCAATAATAAGTAAGGGTGAAGAGGGTAATAGTGTGAGTAGTTGGTCAAGAAGACCAGATGAAGAAACGCCCTTGTCAGTAACGATGGCACATTCCTTTATGGATAATCTCGCCATTTCATCCGTGAGGGCTTTAATAGCGCCAAGACCCGTTATGAGTTTTCCAGCGGTTTTAAATTCAGAAACCTTCATGCAAACCCCTCAATAATCCACGTACACGTTCAAATACTGTTCTATTAATTTATAGTACACAGCGTGACTTACCAATTAACTAACCTTATAGATCGTGAAAAGCGCGGTGAATTAGTGGTTTTTATGAACGTATTGCACATTGTTTATGCAAACGATCGAAAAATAAGGATTTTTTTAAAATACTTGTTGACGTGAGCGCTCATTTCCCTAAAATGCGCATCCGCTTCGGGGGGAAAGCAAAACAGCAAGCCTCCTGAAGTAAGTCTCTACTACCTTTATAGGCCAGTAAAGACGGGAGTTTAGAAGAAGCGCTTCAGAAAATAAATTTTCA
>NZ_CAMZMZ010000038.1:0-41597 GCF_947311905.1 Alteromonas sp. CyTr2
GCCTGAGTCCGATACAATATCGAAATCAGACCTTGGTTGCCGCTTAGAAATGAGTCCAACTTAATGGGGTCACTTCACAATGAGCGGTTTTTTCGTAGTTCGAACAAAGAAGCTAATTTACTTCTTTTTCTTCGCTTTCGGGTTTGGCAGGTCAGTAATACTTCCTTCGAAGATTTCAGACGCAAGACCAATTGATTCGTTAAGCGTTGGGTGAGCGTGGATAGTCAATGCTACGTCTTCAGCGTCAGCACCCATCTCAATAGCTAGGCCGATTTCGCCAAGCATTTCGCCCGCGTTGGTACCTACCATAGCACCACCGATTACGCGGCCCGTTTCTTTTTCGAAAATCATCTTAGTCATACCGTTAGTTGCATCAGATGCAATTGCACGGCCTGAAGCAGCCCATGGGAACGTTGCTGTTTCATAGCTTACGCCCTGCTCTTTCGCTTCTTTTTCAGTTAGACCAACCCAAGCAACTTCTGGCTCAGTGTACGCTACTGAAGGAATAGCACGTGGGTCGAAGTAATGCTTCTGTCCAGCAATAACTTCTGCTGCAACGTGACCTTCGTGAACCGCTTTGTGCGCAAGCATTGGCTGACCTACAAGGTCACCGATTGCGAAGATGTGGTCAACGTTAGTACGCATTTGCTTATCAACGTTGATGAAGCCACGCTCGTCAACGTTTACGCCAGCTGCATCTGCGCCAACTAGCTTACCATTTGGCTTACGACCAACAGCAACAAGTACTTTGTCGTAGCGCACTGGCTCAGCAGGTGCGTTCTTACCTTCAAATGTTACGTACAAGCCATCGTCTTTTGCTTCAACCGCAGTCACTTTGGTTTCAAGCATGATGTTAAACTTGTCTTTGTAGTCTTTCATGAACACTTTCATGATGTCTTTGTCAGCTGCTGGAATTAGCTGATCTAAGAATTCAACTACATCAATGTTCGAGCCAAGTGCTTCGTACACAGTACCCATTTCTAGACCGATGATACCACCGCCTAGTACTAGCATTTTCTCTGGAATGTCTTTCATTTCCAGTGCGCCAGTTGAGTCGATTACACGATCATCTTCTGGGATGAACGGTAGGCTTACTGGCTCAGAACCCGCAGCGATAATCGCTTTCTCGAAAGTAATGGTAGTAACGTCGTCACCATTTTTTACTTCTAGGGTGTTTGCGCCTGTAAATTTACCGAAGCCTTGTACATGCTTGGTTTTACGCATTTTAGACATACCGCTAAGGCCATTTGTTAATTGCTTAACAACGCCGTCTTTGTATTCGCGGATTTTATCTAAATCGATGGTAGGCTCGCCAAACGATACACCGTGACTAGCAAGGTGCTTCGCTTCTTTCATCACTTTAGCAACGTGAAGAAGGGCTTTTGAAGGGATACAGCCAACGTTAAGACAAACACCACCAAGCGTGTCGCGAGAGTCTACGATAACTGTTTCAATACCTAAGTCAGCCGCACGGAATGCTGCTGAATAACCGCCAGGGCCGCCGCCCAGTACCACCAATTGCGTTTTAATTTCGCTCATTGTGAACCTCAATCCTGTTCTTGTAGGGTCATGCTATTACTTTTGTGTAATAGCATAACCTAAATGCCACCAAATGGGCTTATAAAATCGTCGAAAATGTTACTGATATTGTAAACTTTTTCGACCTTTTATTTAAAGTATGATTCTGCGTAAGTCAGTTAGGTTTGCAGCAACCTCAGTAGAGAATCTTGCACCTACCGCACCATCGATGACTCGGTGGTCGTATGACAGGCTTAGCGGCACCATTAAGCGCGGCTCAAACTCTTTACCATTCCACTTAGGCTTCATCTCAGACTTAGACACACCTAATATGGCGACTTCTGGTGCATTTACAATAGGCGTAAACGCCGTGCCACCAATACCACCTAGACTAGAGATAGTGAACGTTCCACCCTGCATGTCAGCCGCTTTAAGCTTGCCTTCACGGGCTTTCTTAGATGTTTCAATAAGCTCTTGAGACAGCTGCTCAATACCTTTCTTATTCACGTCACGAATAACAGGTACAACAAGGCCTCCCGGTGTTTCAACCGCAATACCAATGTTGATAAACTTCTTAATGATTAAGCTCTCGCCGTCGTCAGACAGTGATGAGTTGAATACTTCGTATTTCTCAAGCGCTTTCGCTACCGCTTTCATAACGAATACTAGTGGTGTGATCTTAAGACCAGACTTAATTTTCGCGTGGTAAGCGTTTTGCTCTTTACGGAATTCTTCAACTTCAGTGATATCTGCTTCGTCGAACTGCGTAACGTGCGGGATAGTCGCCCAGTTACGGTGTAAGAACGGTCCAGAGATCTTTTGAATTCGAGAAAGCTTTTGTTCTTCAATCTCGCCAAACTTGCTGTGATCAACAGGCTTAACCGGAACGATTTGAAGTACGCTGTCGCCCACAGGAGCACTGCCTGAAGCTGCTGCTGTGCGAGGTTTCGCAAGCTCAGCTTTCACATAGGCTTGAACGTCTTCTTTCAAGATACGGTTTTTAGGACCAGAGCCGTTAACTTGAGTAAGGTCTACACCAAACTCACGAGCAATACGGCGAACCGAAGGAGAAGCATGTGCTTTACCTGTATTCTTGGCTTCTGGCGCTGGAGGCACAGGAGAGCGACCTTGCGAGGCTTCCTGCTGTGACGCTTGTTGAGTCTCGTCTTGCTGTGAGTCTTGTTTAGTCTCTTCTTGCTTAGGCGCTTCAGCAGGCTTTTCAGCTGCACTTGAAGACGAGCCACCGCTGGTCTCAAGCTTAACAACCAAGGTGCCTTGCTTAACTTTGTCACCCGCTTTGATAAAGACTTCTTTAATCGTACCTGCATGTGTTGACGGCACATCCATGGTCGCTTTATCAGTTTCTAGCGTAATTAGGCCGTCTTCTTTTTCAACGGTATCGCCAGCTGATACAAGTACGTCGATAACGTCAACTTCACCGTCTTCACCAATATCTGGTACAGCAACTTCGATAGTCTCGCTACCTGCAGACGCCGCTGGCGCTGATTCTTGCTTTGCACTTTCTGGCGCAGCCGGTGCAGATGCTTCAGAAGAAGCATCGCTAGACGCCGATTCACTTGAAGACGAGCCTGAGCCCGCTACTTCCAGCTTGATCACTACCGTACCTTCTTTCACTTTATCGCCAGTACTGATGAATACTTCTTTCACCGTACCTGCGTGTGTTGAAGGAACGTCCATGGTTGCTTTATCGGTTTCAAGGGTAATTAGCCCATCTTCTTTTTCAATGGTGTCGCCCACTGAAACCAATACGTCGATTACGTCTACTTCGTCGTCAGAACCGATATCCGGTACTGCAACTTCAATTACTTCGCTGCTGCCAGACGCAGCTGGCGCTGCTTCTGACTTGCTTTCGTCTTTTGGTGCTTCTTCTTGCTTAGGTGCATCTTCTTTAGAAGATTCATCTGAAGCGTTTTCTTCAGACGCGCCTTTATCGGCACTGTCACCATTGGCAACTTTCATTTCACCAATCACATCGCCTTCTTTGATTTTATCGCCTACTGATACAGTCAGGCTTACAATCTCACCTTCAAACGGTGCTGGGATGTCCATTGACGCCTTGTCACTTTCAACAGTAACAACGCCTTCATCAGCCTCAATGTTGTCGCCTACGGCAACACATAGCTCGATAACTTCAACTTCGTCACCGCCTACGTCGGGTACGATAATCTTTTGAATATCTGACATATGTAAAATACCTTATCTGGCTTACGCGTAAAGTGGGTTAAGTTTTTCAGCGTTAATTTCAAAACGCTTAATGGCTTCTGCTACCACTTTCTTCTCAACGTCACCGCGCTGAGCCAATTCGTAAAGTGATGCCACCACAATGTATGACGCATTAACTTCAAAGTGAGTACGCAAGTTTTCACGGCTATCGCTTCGACCGAAACCGTCTGTACCTAGGCAGCGGTATTCAGTTTCGATGAACGCACGTACTTGGTCTGAGTAGTTCTTCACATAGTCAGTGGCAGAAATCGCAGGACCTGCGTCTTTCGTAATTACCTGACCAATGTAAGGTACTTTTTGCTCAGCTTCCGGGTTTAGCATGTTCCAGCGTGCTACGTCTTGGCCTTCACGCGCTAGCTCGTTGAACGAGGTCACTGAGTAAACGTCAGAAGATACGTTGTAGTCTTCGCATAGTATCTGGGCCGCTTTACGCACTTCGTTCAAGATAGTACCTGAGCCCATCAGCTGTACGTTAAGCTTAGACTTGTCGTTTTCAACACGCTCAAGCTTGTAGATACCTTTAATGATCTGCTCAGCAACATCATCACCTTCTGGCATTGCAGGGTGCTGATAGTTCTCGTTCATCAACGTTAGGTAATAGAAGATATTTTCATTGTTACCGTACATGCGACGTAGACCGTCTTGAACGATAACTGCTACTTCGTAACCATACGTTGGGTCGTAAGTAATACAGTTAGGAATTAGGTTCGCTTGAACATGTGAGTGGCCGTCTTGGTGCTGTAGACCTTCACCGTTAAGTGTGGTTCTACCCGCAGTTGCGCCTAAAAGGAAACCACGTGCTTGGCTATCGCCTGCCGCCCATGCAAGGTCACCAACACGTTGGAAACCAAACATTGAGTAGTAAATGTAGAACGGAATAGTGGTAGCGTTACACGTTGAGTAAGATGTACCCGACGCAACCCACGATGCCATTGCACCTAGCTCGTTAATACCTTCTTGTAATACCTGACCTTTCTTATCTTCGCGATAGTAAGCTACTTGGTCGGCATCTTGCGGTACGTATTTCTGGCCTTCATTGGCGTAAATACCTACCTGACGGAACAAGCCTTCCATACCAAATGTACGGGCTTCATCAGGAATAATTGGCACAATACGCTTACCAATTTTCTTATCTTTCAATAGCGCGTTAAGTACACGTACGAACGTCATGGTTGACGATACTTGACGGTCACCTGAACCTTTTAAGATGGCGTCGAATGCACTTAGCTCAGGAATTTCAAGCTGCTCTTCAGCCTGTTCACGGCGAGAAGGCAAGTAACCGCCTAGTGCTTCACGACGCTCACGAAGGTACTTCATTTCTTCGCTGTCTTCGTCGAACTTGAAGTATGGCAGGTCAGCAATTTTCTCGTCTGCTACAGGAATATTGAAACGATCGCGGAACGCTTTGATTGAATCAACGTCCATTTTCTTAACGTTGTGCGCTACGTTTTGTGCTTCGCCTGATGCACCTAGACCAAAACCTTTAACCGTTTTAGCAAGGATTACCGTTGGACGACCTTTCGTATCAATGGCTTTTTGGTAAGCCGCGAATACTTTAACTGGATCGTGACCACCACGGTTCAAGCGCCAGATGTCGTCGTCAGACATGTTCGCAACAAGTGCCGCTGTTTCAGGATACTTGTTGAAGAAGTTTTCACGGGTGTACTTGCCGCCTTTGGCTTTACAGTTCTGGTATTCACCGTCTACCGTTTCACCCATAAGCTGAATTAGCTTGCCAGATTTATCACGAGCTAATAGCTCATCCCAGTAGCTACCCCAAATAACTTTCACTACTTCCCAGCCAGCGCCGCGGAACGTACCTTCAAGTTCTTGGATAATTTTGCCGTTACCACGTACCGGGCCGTCTAGACGCTGAAGGTTACAGTTGATAACAAACGTTAGGTTGTCTAGGCCTTCACGAGAAGCAAGACCAATTGCACCCAAGCTCTCTGGTTCATCACACTCACCGTCACCCATGTAGCAGTAAACACGCTGACCTGAACAGTCTTTGATACCACGGTTAGTTAGGTACTTAAGGAAGCGCGCTGTGTAGATAGCTTGAAGTGGACCAAGACCCATAGATACGGTTGGGAATTGCCAGTAGTCTTTCATCAAGTGAGGGTGTGGGTAAGACGACAGACCATCGCCAGCACACTCTTGACGGAAGTTGTTTAACTGTTCTTCAGTTAAGTTGCCTTCCATATATGAGCGCGCATAAATACCTGGAGAAATATGGCCCTGAGCGAAAATAAAGTCGCCGCCTTGATTTTCGTTAGGCGCTTTGAAGAAGTGGTTAAAGCCAACATCGTAAAGCATAGCCGATGATGCGAAGCTACCAATGTGACCACCAAGCTCTAGGTCTTTCTTAGATGCACGCAATACAATCATCAATGCGTTCCAACGAATTGCCGCACGGATGCGCGCTTCGATGGTCAAGTCACCAGGCATTTTTGGCTCTTGCGCTGCTGGGATAGTATTGATGTAGGCAGTAGTTGCGTCATACGGTAGATGCGCTCCGCTGCGACGAGCTTTATCAATAAGTTTTTCGAGTAAATAGTGGGCGCGTTCTACGCCTTCCTCTTCTAAAACCGACTCAAGCGCATCAATCCACTCTTTAGTTTCTTGAGGATCTACATCTTGGTGCATCATATCAGACATGGTGCCATCCTATTTTTTGCTTATATAGAAAATCCTCCCTTAGCATTGCCTCTACTCTTAAAGGCGCTGAAAGAAGGAAAACTAAATTACGTTGTACTCACAGTGACCCAATCTGGCTCACCTGCTTTTGCAGTGGCACAGGAAAAACCTGACCGGCCTCTGCGAATGAATAGCTATCTAGCCCTTATCTTATAAAAGGTCAGACTAGTAACTAAATCTCTAATCGTCGCAATGCGCGCTGTACGCGGGTATCGCGTTGATTAATGGTTAATAGCGTTTTTTCAATAAACGCCAAATGCGTATTACATGCCTGACGCGCAGCTTCAGGGTCGCGAGAAGCAATGGCTTCTACAATTTCACGACGCTGCTTAGCAATGTCTTCCACCGCTTCAGGGTGCGCTGCCAGCATGTCAAAGTTTCGTTCAATATTGTCCACCAGCATGCTTTGCATGGTGCTCATTACGTGCAACAACACCATATTGTGTGATGCTCTTGCCATAATGATATAAAACTGTCCTAGCGCCTCAGCTTGGGCACGCTTGCTTTCGTGCGCTTTAGGCGTAGGTACGTCGTTCAGCGCTTGCTTCAATGCGTTGTAATCTTCAGGTTGACCACGAAGTGCCGCATAGTACGCCGCCATCCCTTCAAGCGCATGACGAAATTCAAGCAAATCAAATTGAGTTTCAGGACGCTGGCTAACTAAGTCCATTAGGGGGTCTGTCATGGCTGAGTTAAGGTTGCGGTTAACAAACGTACCGCCGCCTTGCTTACGTTCTACCAACCCACGTGCCTGTAAATTACCAATGGCTTCCCTAAGCGAAGGGCGCGATACATCAAATTCAAGCGCAAGCTCTCTCTCTGGCGGTAATTTCTGACCCGCCAATAACGTACCGTCGAGTATCATTGACTCGAGTTGCTCGGTAATCACATCAGAGAGTTTTTTTCGCTGCTGCCGCATGCGCGCTACGTATCCTTCTATTTAAGCCGTGCTCTATAACAATAGCGACGTTATAAGAGCGGTGAATGTAAAAAATAATCGTGGAATATTTAATCACAAACACAATTGGTAATACCATTTTACCTATCTAGTTTAAGGCAGATCGATTTCGAGGTAAATACTCACAAGCATAGCAAAGCATTTACCTTTTGCTGGGTGTTAAGCTTTATTGTTGAATTTGTTAAGAAAAATCAGTAACCGCAAACTGGTCTGATGAGGAAGGGAGAATGCAGTAATAGGGGCAAAGCGCCTGATCTACATACAATTAATAAATAGACCAAACGCCCTTCTAAGCCAAGTAGGCTAGTAAATGTTAAAAATAATGACTATGCAAGACTGCCTACAAGCGTGAGCGCTGATGTTATTACAAGAAGAAAAATAACATTACGTTTTGCTAACTTTACAAGCACCTTCGGTTCTATTGCTGCATTTTCAGCCTGCAACTGCTGTTCATCAGGCGTTAGAATCTCAGCTTTCGAAGAAATTTGTGTAAGCACATCGTATGCAGGTACATCGAACTGAAGTGCATACTTAATCCACTCAGGCAACGCTCGTGAGAAATGTCCCATCATCAGCATGCCAAAAGCGGTCACGCGAACAGGAATATAATCAAGCGCAAACATCAATCTTCCCGCAGCGGCTTTTAAAGGGTGATTTGCATCACACAATGCCTCGGTTGTGCTTCGGCTCAAGCTATAAAACAGCGCGCCAGGTGCACCAAAAGCAATAAACCACAGCATCACAGCGGCATAGTGTTGATAGTTAAGCCAGGTAAGGTGTTGGCCAAAAGTTTTGCCTTCTGTACCCGCACTTCCGTCACTGTCTGATTGACTTGCACAATGCCCTAATTGGTCGGTGTACATACTGCACGCCTGAAGGTCACCTCGGTCAGCAGCATTCAAAAAACTCTTGTAGACGGCTCGCAATGCAGGGCAGCCAATACAGATGAACAAAATTATGCTTTGCTCTATAAACGTAAGAAATGCGCCAAGTACCCAGTATTCAATTGCTCCCAGCACTACAGCGGGAAGTAAAAGAAAGAAATAAAGTGCTGTGGATGAGGCCTTTTTACTCCCCTCCTCACCTTCATTTCCTTCTTGAAACTTAATCAACCCTTTATCTTGAAGAAAAGCACGATATTGAGCGGCATACTTTTCAATATGCCAATTAGGTGTTTTTGTTATCAACCGCTCGAGGCTGAGAACTAATAGCAAGCTCATTAACATCATAGGTATTGAGTTTCCTTTTTTCTGCAGTGCGGATTAGTTAAATTATTTAAACCCAGCAACGCGCATTCTATATCTTGCCCAATCGAAAGATGCACCAGGGTCAGTTTTTCGCCCTGGTGCTATATCATTATGGCCTACGATACGCCCTAAAGTGATCCGAGGATAGTATCTCGTAATAAAATCAGTGAGTTCGCCAAGGGCTTGGTACTGTGCATCGGTGTAATGCAACGTATCAGTACCTTCAAGTTCAATACCTATAGCATAGTCGTTACAGCGGCTGCGGCCTTGAAATGAAGACAGGCCCGCGTGCCATGCCCGCTGTTCAAAGGGCACAAATTGCTCTATTTCACCCGTTCGATAAATTACACAATGAGCAGAGACCCGTAACCCAGCAATTTCTCTATAGAAAGGATGTTCATCAGGATTGAGGGTTCCGGTAAACAATTGGCGAATGCCCGGCGTACCAAACTGTGAAGGAGGTAGTGAAATATTGTGTATCACTAACAGGCTAACGTCTGCGCTGTCAGGACGGGCATCATAATGCGGACTTGCTGTGTACTTTGCTTCGTTGTAAAGCACCATAGTATTTGCTTCGATAATTGATTTTCTGCGTTATAGCCTACATTGTATATGGATATAAGTGTATAGGGCTATACATTGCATTCTAATAAGCTAATCAGCACGTTAGTCCTTTGCTTAAGAGATTACGCCGAGTATTTAGCAATACGAAAAGCGGTGCACCGCTATTATAAGAAAGGTAGAAGCATGAATGAACAACAAGACCCGACAGCGTCGACGGGTAAATGGATGGTTGCGCTTGCTTGGATTTGCGGTTTTGGTCTACTGGTTTTTGTTTTCTCAGATCTTCTAGAAAAACAAATTAACCCAAATAGCGAACCAACATCAGAGCGTATTGGTTCACAAACCGAAGTCCGACTTAAGCAAAATCGCCAAGGTCACTATGTGACAACAGGTTATATTAATGGTGAGGAAGTCGTATTTCTTGTTGATACAGGTGCAACTGACGTGGCCGTTCCCGCTCATTTGGCTAACAAGCTTCAACTCAAAGCGGGTCGAGAAGGGTTAGCCAGCACAGCTAACGGCGTGGTAAGAGTCGCCGAATCGACCATTGAAACTTTGCGCATTGGTGAAATTGTGGTGCGCGATGTAAAAGCAAACTTAAACCCCGGTATGCAAGATGACCATATATTGCTGGGAATGAGTGTTCTTCGCCAATTAGAGTTTACTCAGCGCGGAGAATGGTTAATATTGCGTACCCTTTAAATACACAGATAGCATAGATCATAGCGATGAAGATGACATCACCAGACATGCAAGCGATTCGAGAGCAAGTATCGAACGCGCTTATTGAAGATCTTGGCGGCGAATTAATTGCTGCAAACGACATTACGGCGAACCTGATAGATGAAAGCGTCAATGCAAAAGCCACTATTATTACGCGAGAGCCTTGCGTGGTTTGTGGAATCGCATGGGCAAATCAAGCATTTGCACTAATCGACGAGTCGGTGTCGCTAACGTGGCATGTAAAAGATGGTGACAAAGTTGATGCCAACACCGTACTGGTTAGTTTGGAAGGCTCTGCTCGCGCGATATTGACGGCAGAACGTACGGCGCTTAACTTCCTACAAACCCTGTCGGCAACCGCCACTGTTACTGCCTTTTACGCTAAGTATTTAGATGGCTCCAACACTAAAATTCTCGATACCCGCAAAACGTTGCCAGGTTTGCGGCACGCACAGAAATACGCGGTGCGTTGTGGTGGTGGTCAAAACCATCGTGTGGGTTTGTTCGATGCATTCTTAATTAAGGAAAACCACATATTTTCTTGCGGAAACATCGAAAAAGCCGTAAGCCGAGCGAAAACAATGATGCCGGGCAAGCCCGTTGAAGTAGAAGTAGAGAACTTAACCGAGCTTGAACAAGCCCTTAGTGCAGGTGCCGACATTGTCATGCTGGATAATTTTTCTAACGAACAGATCCAACAGGCAGTGGCGCTCAACAAAGGTCAATGTAAACTGGAAGTATCAGGAAACATTACTGATGAACGACTGGCGTCTCTCGCTAAGCTAGGCGTAGATTACATTTCATCTGGAGCTTTAACCAAGCACGTTCAGGCCATTGATTTGTCGCTGCGCATTAATTTGTCATAGCAGAGCAAGAAAGATAAAGAGCCAAATTAAAAGCTGTAAAGGTGGATTTAACATTAGGTAAGCGAATGTGTTGCTTATCCCCTTGTACTTCCACCTTTATAACGCGGCTTCTTTTTTGCACGTGTTTTATTATAAAGATACAGTGTTTCAGTGAAATTTACGTTATCGCAATTATCACTTCCCTATACTGTGGCTTTAATTACTGAGACCTTAATGGTTGAGGTTGCACAGTGATTTTAAATCACCGAGTAGATGTATAATTTACAATACGATTACTCGTCATTCTGTTCAGTCATTTCTCGATAATGCTTTTTGTGTATAGATAGACATACGCACTTAAGTCATTAACTTTTATACGAAAGTTCAAGTGATAAAGCCTGCCAAGGCGCGGCGAACCGTGTCATACTGAAAAAGCTAGACATAGGTATATTTGCCTATACTTGTCAGTAACAAATAAAATTCTATACTGAGTATCAAGTACCAGGGGCGTTAAATGGACGACTCGGGTATAAACGTCAATTTGAATTAGATTTAAACTTTACGTGTTATACACGTCCCGGAGAAAAACCATGATGAACATGAATACTAAAAACCAAAAAGGTTTCACCCTAATCGAACTAATGATTGTTGTTGCAATCATCGGTATCCTTGCCGCAATCGCACTTCCTGCTTACCAAAACTACACGCAAAAAGCGAAGTTTACTGAAGTGACCAATGCTACGGCTGCTGCGAAGACTGCAGTTGAGATTTGTGCGCAGACTACCGGCACGCTTACTGGCTGTTCAGGTAACTCAAACGGTATTCCTACTGATGTAACAGCTGCTGGTAGTGTTGTAGGTGTTGCTACTGCCGACGGTGTTATCACTGCAACTGCGTCGCCTGACTCAGGTATCGAAGACAATTCTGGCAACGCGGCAACATATGAGTTAGAGCCTGACCTAACTGACGGTCGCGTTACTTGGGATGCAACATGTACTCCTGCAACACTTTGCTAACAAGGTAAATGCATAGAAAAAGCCCGGTCTACACTGGGCTTTTTTGTTTCAATTTTTAAAGGCATACGGTAATGGCAAAGGCAGCTACTATATTCACTTGGCAAGGAAAGGATCGTCACGGCCAAGCTCGTAAAGGCGAAATTGCCGCAACATCACTCTCAGAAGCAAAAAACCTGCTTCGACGCCAAGGCATTTCTGCCAATAAGGTTAAAAAGCTCGCTAAACCTTTGTTTGGTGGTGCACAGAAGATAAAGCCTGCCGACATCTCTGTCATTTCTCGTCAAATCGCCACCATGCTTGCCGCTGGAGTGACACTTATTCAGTCCTTGGATATGATTGCGCAGGGACATGCCAACTCGTCGATGCGGAAACTTTTAGGCGAAATTACCGATGAGGTTAAATCAGGTAACCCGCTCTCATCGGCCCTTAGAAAGCACCCCCTTTATTTCGACGATCTATATTGCGACTTGGTTTACACCGGTGAACAGTCGGGTGCACTTGAAACCATTTACGACAGAATTGCGACTTATAAAGAAAAGGCCGAAGCACTAAAATCAAAAATCAAAAAAGCAATGTTTTACCCCATTGCGGTTTTGGTTGTTGCTTTTATTGTTACAACTATTCTACTTATTTTCGTTGTGCCGCAGTTTGAGGAAATTTTTAGTAGCTTTGGGGCTGAACTCCCCGCCTTCACCCAGTTCGTATTGGCTATTTCCCGATTCGTGCAAGACTACGGTATTTTCATTGCTATAGGTATTGGTGGTGCGGGCTTTATGTTTATGCGCACCTATAAGCGAAGCCAAAAGCTGCGTGATACTGTAGACCGCAACATTTTAAAAATTCCCGTTATTGGCGAAATACTGAAAAAAGCCAGCATTGCGCGCTTTACCCGAACCTTAGCCACGACCTTTGCAGCAGGTGTGCCGCTCATTGGCGCACTTGAATCCGCCGCAGGTGCATCGGGCAACGCAGTATACCGCGAAGCCATTTTATACATGCGTAAAGAAGTGGCGGGCGGTATGCCAATGCATGTTGCGATGCGCGCTACACAAGTATTCCCTGACATGGTGACGCAGATGATTGCCATTGGTGAGGAGTCGGGCGCGGTTGATGAAATGCTCAGCAAAATTGCCACCATATATGAAGCTGAAGTCGATGATATGGTAGACGGTTTAACTAGCCTACTAGAACCAATGATCATGGCCGTACTTGGCGTGGTAATCGGCGGCTTGATTGTAGCTATGTACCTCCCTATATTCCAGATGGGTAACGTGGTATAACGTGGCTCAGCACCAAAAGAACGAAAATCAACAATTATAAGAACCACATACCATGGACGCGATAATTACGCTTAGTCAGCTTTACCCTGCTGTATTCTATTCCCTAGTCTTTTTTGTAAGTTTAATGGTTGGCAGTTTCTTGAACGTGGTGATTTACCGCTTGCCTATTATGATGGAACGCAGCTGGCAGCAAGAGTACCAAAGCTATTTTAGCGAGGGTGAGCCGACACCTCACGATAAAAACTCATCAGCGTCAGAAGAAGTATTTAACCTTGTAAAACCAGACAGCACATGCCCTAGCTGCGGCCACAAGATTCGCGCATGGGAAAATATTCCTGTTATTAGCTACCTGTTCCTTAAAGGTAAATGCGCTAAATGCAAAGTTGGAATATCAGTTCGATACCCGCTGGTTGAATTGTTTACTGCTTTAGCCTGTACGTTTGCGGCCTATCAATTTGGTGTCACATCGCAAGCACTATGGGCCGTATTGTTTACTTACATACTCGTTGCTCTGCTGTTTATTGACTTAGATAAGATGCTATTACCTGACCAGTTGACACTGCCTCTACTGTGGTTGGGGTTACTGTTGAGCACGCAACACATTTTTGTAGACACCACCGACGCTATTATTGGCGCAGCGGCGGGTTATTTAAGTTTATGGTCTGTGTATTGGCTATTTAAACTTGCCACTGGCAAAGAAGGCATGGGCTATGGCGATTTCAAGCTGCTCGCCGCACTTGGCGCTTATACGGGCTGGCAAGGTTTGCCCATTATTATTTTGCTCTCTTCGTTTGTAGGTGCAATTGCAGGCATACTCATAATGGTGATTCAAAACAAAGGCAAGTCGTTGGCAATTCCTTTTGGTCCCTATCTCGCAGTGGCGGGTTGGCTGACAGTGCTTTTTAAAGATGCCATTATTACCACCTACCTTGATTACGTACTTTAGTTAGAAGGTGCCGCGGCATTATGAATAAGCAGACCCCCTTTGTAGTAGGCCTTACTGGCGGGATAGGTAGCGGTAAATCTGCTGCCACTGATATTTTTGCGTCGTTTGGCATAGACATCGTGGATGCCGACGAGGTCGCAAGAGATGTGGTTGCCGTGGGCTCACAAGGGTTGCTTCAAATAGCTGAGCATTTTGGCGAGCATATTTTGCTTGAAGACGGTAGCCTTGATCGCGCCGCACTTCGAGAGAAGGTTTTTGCTAACCCAGATGAAAAAACCTGGCTGAACAGACTTCTCCACCCGCTTATTCGTTCTCGCATGCAACAGCTAATCATGGAATCGACTTCCCCCTATTGCATATTGTCTGTTCCACTATTGGTTGAAAACAAGCTTACTGAAATGTGTAACCACGTAGTAGTGGTTGACTGCCCTGAAGTGCTTCAGCTTGAACGCGCCTTAAAGCGAGATGGTAGCTCTGAAGCAACGATAAAAAGTATTATGGCGTCACAAGCAAGCCGTAAAGAACGGCTGAGCGCTGCAGACCATGTATTAGACAATAGCACCAGCTTAAACGCCCTCTCTTCGCAAGTTTCGACCTTGCATGAACACTTACTTTTGCTATCTAAAGCGTGAAGTTGATAGACGAAGTTAACGCAAAAACACATCCCTAATAACTAAATTCACTATCTAAAAGCAGGGCGTTACAGCCTTACGGATTGATTTTTGAAACTTTTTTGACCAATTAACGTCAAAGTAAAGATTTGGCGAACAAGTATACTTGGCTTAAACGCTTTGATGCTTTAGGCTTGTTGCCTTTCACTGTTCAGCTAAATTTTTAGCGACATTTCTCTAAGTCTATGTGTTTTAAGGGGTTCCATGGGTCACGCTGTTTTCGAATTTCCACTAAAGGAAAAAGTACGTAACTATTTACGTGTTGAGCAGCTGCTTGGACAACTTAAGATTACGGCTAAATCAGAACATACTCATCTGCAGCTGGTGTTCTTTGAACAGCTTTTCGAATTACTTGATCTCATTGAAAGACTGGATCTTCGCTCCGATCTTACCAAAGACCTCGAAGCCCATGAAAATAACTTGGTTTATTGGTCTAAGCACCCGAAAATTGACAGCGCCGCCTTAGAGCAAGCGCTAAAAACCGTGCTTACCCTAAAACAAAAGCTAAAAACGGACCGCCGTTTTGGTAGTGCTTTGAAAGAAGATAAACTGCTTAGCGCAATCAGGCAGCGCTTTGCCATTCCAGGTGGCGCGTGTAGCTTCGATTTGCCCAATCTTCATTTTTGGTTACAACAACCCCTTGAACAACGCCTCGCTGAAATAGCGCAATGGCTTGAAACGTTAGCCTTACTCGATGATGCTATTGCTGTTAGTCTGTCGTTCATTCGCGAACGAGGTCAATTTGTCAATGTGGTTGCTGACAACGGTTTTTATCAAGGCGCTGCAGAAGATAAAAACGAGTTAATTCGCGTTAAATGTAGTGTTGATGAAGGGTATTACCCTACGCTTAGCGGCAACAAATACCGTTACGCACTCCGCTTCATGCTATTTTCTCCTCAAGAGGGCCAATCTGGCGCAGTGGAAAGCAGTATTCAGTTTCGTTTAGCTGCCTGTTAAACTTAAGACCTGTTGATGTTTGATGTACCGCAAAGATCAGCAGGCCCGAGTCTTTAATTTATTATTTCCCGTCTGCGGTAGTGATAGCAAATCGCAAACTTCGCCGTTTAGACGTATTTCACTGGAGTAAATAATGGAAGTGAAATGTCCTATTTGTGCCAAGCAGGTTGTTTGGGCACCAACAAGCGAATATCGCCCTTTTTGCAGTAAAAAATGCCAACTTATCGATTTAGGTGAATGGGCCGCTGAAGACAGAAAAATAGCCGGCAAGCCTGCAGAAGACGCAACGCCCAAGCATATCGATGTTGAAGAGATAGAGGCGATGCTAGCACAGCAATCAGATGACTTCTTTAAGCACTAATACGCGATGTCTTTCCCGCACAATTTGGCAAACATCAGTATTTAGGTAAATTCCACTAAGACGTATTCTCGTACAAAGCGCAGTGGTGTAGTATCGGTTTACTTGATTTCCAAGTCGTGGGTAGATGCGCAGACAGCGAACGTATTAATTCATCACAATATTACTCAATAGCTCGCTGCGCAGCCTTCCTCATCCTCAACCTATACAAAAAGGAACATGAATGTTTAATTCTATCGCGCTTGTTGGTGGTACTCATGGAAATGAAACCAGTGGTATTCAGCTTATTCGAAACTGGCAACAGTTTGGGCTACCTTCGCGATTTAATGAGCTAAATGTTTCGTTAAGCATCGCCAATGGAGCGGCCATTGCGGCAAACGTTCGTTTCGTAGACGAAGACTTAAACCGTCAGTTTACCTTTGAAGGCTTATCGAATAACAATTCTGCGAAAGAAGCTGAGCTTGCTAAGGCTCTTAACCAACAGTTAGGGCCTAAGGGTGATTCGAACACAGATTTTGTGATTGATATTCACAACACCACCAGCGAAATGGGTGCTACGCTTATCATTTTGGAAGCGGATGAATTTCATATTCAGCTGGCGCGATACGTAAAGCAACAAATGCCAGAAGCCAACATTTTGGTAGAAGACGAAAAGCCCTACCTTGAACATGGTTACCTGTGCACCACTGGTAAGAAAGGTGTAATGATAGAAGTGGGTGGGCAGCCACAGGGCGTGTTAAGAGAAGATGTTTACCTTCTAACACAAACCATGGCTGAAGCAATATTGGATTTTTGTGCCGCGTATAATAAAGGGCAAATTAATACTGACGCTTTGCCTGCTTGTGAAGCTTTTCGTTTAGGCGATAATGTGTCTTTTCCGTTAGATGCTAATGGAAAACGTACCGCCATGATCCATCATTCACTGCAAGATAACGATTTCAAACCTCTCATGCCTGGGGCACCGGTATTTCGAACGTTTGACGGCAAAGATATCCTATGGGAAAACGAAACTGAAACCTACCCGCACTTTATTAATGAAGCCGCTTATTTCAAACTGGATGTAGCGTTTGCCACCGCTGAACGAATAACCTTGTAGGTGTAACTCCGAAAGGGTATATCTTGAGCGTTCTTAATTTTCCAATCTAACGCAAAGAAATGGCTAAAAATAGAACTGCTCTAAAAGAAAACAGCCACTTTAAGATGTGGCCGTTTTTATTATTTTTGCAATGCGCTAATAATGGGTATATTCGCTTCAGGAAAGTCAGAAGCGTTTAGTGACGTTACCTTGACCCACCGCGACTGTTGGCCTTCTTTGCCGTGCGGCTCGCCGGTAAAATCACACACGCGATGAACATCTAGTTTCACTTGCTTGTCGCCGTAATCATGGGTGATCACAATCACAGGCTCGCTGCGGTTCACAATAATCCCAACTTCTTCAGCAAGCTCTCGCTTAAGCGCCTGTAGAACGGTTTCACCCTCTTCCACTTTACCGCCAGGAAATTCCCATTTTCCGCCCTGATGAACATTGTCAGGGCGAAGAGTAATGAATATTTCATCGCCGCGGGCGATAACGCCCACAGCAACATGTACTACTTTCATTACTTGAGCTTGCCGTGACACTGCTTATACTTTTTACCAGAGCCACAAGGACATGGGTCATTACGGCCCACTTTCGCACCTTCGCGAACTTGCGTACGTACTTTGTCACTTGCCTCTTCTGGCGTTGCGTTCGCTTCTTCGTGCTCGAAGTTCTTTGGCACATCGTCAGCTTGACGACGTTGTTCTTCTACTTTTTGCACGTCTTCTTCAGCTTGTACTTTTACACGCGCAAGAATAGTGATCACTTCAACTTTAAGCGCTTCTAACATTTGTGAGAACAAAGCAAACGACTCACGCTTGTATTCTTGCTTAGGATTTTTCTGCGCATAGCCGCGTAAATGAATACCTTGGCGCAGGTGATCCATTGCCGCCAAATGCTCTTTCCAATGGCTGTCTAGGTTTTGAAGCATTACCGCTTTTTCAAACTGACGCAGTACCTGCTCGCCCACTACCGCTTCTTTCTGCTTATAAGCATCAACGACTTCGCCAAGAATGCGCTCGCGAAGCTTCTCTTCGTAAAGTTTGTCGTCATTTTCAAGCCAGGTCTTGATTGGCAAGTCTACGGCGAAATCGGCACGCATGCGCTCTTCAAGTCCGCTTACATCCCACATTTCTTCTAGAGACTGTGGCGGAATGTACTCATCGACAACACTTGAAATAACGTCTTCACGAATAGCCGCGATAGTCTCGCTGATATCGCCTTCATCAAGCAGCTCATTGCGCTGCTCGTAGATGACTTTACGCTGGTCGTTGGCCACATCATCGTATTCAAGCAACTGCTTACGAATGTCGAAGTTACGACCTTCTACTTTGCGCTGTGCATTCTCGATGGCGCGAGTTACCCACGGATGCTCAATGGCTTCACCACGCTCCATACCTAAACGCTTCATCATGTTGCCCATTTTTTCAGAGGCAAAGATACGCATAAGTGCGTCGTCTAATGAAAGGTAGAAACGGCTTGAACCCGGGTCACCCTGACGGCCCGAACGACCGCGAAGCTGGTTATCAATACGGCGAGACTCGTGACGCTCTGTACCAATAATGTGTAAACCACCTGAGGCAAGCACAGCGTCATGGCTTTCTTTCCATTCGGCTTTGATCTTCTCGATTTGCGCTTCAGTTGGATTTTCAATCTTTTCTACTTCTGCCTGCCAGTTACCACCTAACACGATATCGGTACCACGACCTGCCATGTTAGTCGCAATCGTAACCGCGCCTGGCTTACCAGCCTGAGCGACGATATCTGCTTCGTGTTCGTGGAACTTAGCGTTAAGCACTTTATGAGGAATTTTCGACTTCTTAAGAATGCGAGAAATGAGTTCTGAATTCTCGATAGACACAGTGCCCACAAGCGTAGGTTGACCGCGTTTAACGCACTCTTTAATGTCTTCAACAATGGCTTCGTATTTTTCTTCTGCCGTTAGGTAGATGAGGTCAGCCATATCTTTACGCTGCATAGGACGGTTTGTTGGGATAACTACCGTTTCTAAGCCGTAAATATGGTTAAATTCGAAGGCTTCTGTATCTGCTGTACCTGTCATACCCGCAAGCTTGTTATACAAGCGGAAATAATTCTGGAAGGTAATTGACGCAAGGGTTTGGTTTTCGTTTTGAATACGAACCCCTTCTTTCGCTTCTACAGCTTGGTGTAAACCTTCAGACCAGCGACGGCCTTCCATCGTACGACCCGTATGCTCGTCAACAATAACGATTTGGTCTTCTTTAACGATGTAGTCTACGTCTTTAGCAAACAACTTGTGTGCACGAAGCGCAGCGTTAATATGATGAAGCAGTGAAATATTACCTGCAGCAAACAGCGACTCGCCTTCAGGCAGCATGCCCTCTTGTTGAAGAATTTCCTCAACGTGAATTTGACCGCGCTCGGTAAGATGAATTTGTTTTGCCTTAAGGTCAATCGTGTAGTCACCATCGCCCTCTTGGCCTTCTTCATCCTCTTTTTCTTGCTGAACAAGTTTAGGAATAATGGTGTTGATGCGGCGATACAGCTCTGAGCTATCTTCGGCCTGACCAGAAATAATAAGTGGTGTACGGGCTTCGTCGATAAGAATTGAGTCAACTTCATCCACTACCGCATAGTTAAGCGGGCGCTGTACGCGGTCTTGTGGGCTAAATGCCATATTGTCACGAAGGTAGTCAAAACCAAATTCGTTGTTCGTACCATAGGTTACGTCAGCTTGATAAGCTTCACGCTTTTGCTGCGGCGACATACCAGGCACGTTACAGCCCACACGCATACCTAGGTAAGTAAATAACTGATTACTCCACTCAGCATCACGGCGAGCAAGGTAATCATTCACAGTAACAACGTGAACCCCTTTGCCAGACAAAGCATTAAGGTAAGTTGGCAAGGTAGCAGTAAGCGTCTTACCTTCACCCGTGCGCATTTCTGAAATTTTACCTTGGTGAAGTACTTGACCACCTAGCATCTGAACGTCGAAGTGACGCATGCCGTATACGCGTTTACTTGCTTCACGCACAGTAGCGAAGGCTTCTACAAGAATATCGTCAAGGGTTTCACCCTTTTCAATACGCGCTTTAAATTCGTCTGTCTTAGCCTTTAGCGCCTCATCGGAAAGCTTTTCAAATTCTGCTTCCAGTGCATTGATGGCATCTACGTTTTTGCGTAATTTTTTTAATAGTCGGTCGTTTCTACTACCGAATACTTTTCGAAGGATGCTTGAAAACATTAGCTTTATTATTCCACTACTTGTCGAGGCGCCGCACAATGTGCACAGCTAAATTAAACGTATAAAACACAACGGTAACCACGTTGTGTTTTGCGATGTTCTAAAATTATGCTTCTTCGTTTTAGATGACTTTTAATTAATAAAGGCACCGTCTACGAGAATTACCTGGCTGCTACCTATGCTACTTTTTGTAGACAAAAGGCAGAGGATCGACTTGTTTTCCGTTTCTTATTACTTCGTAGTGAACATGAACGCCAGTTGAGCGCCCCGTATTGCCCATTTTAGCGATAGGTTCCCCTTTGGTTACCACGTCGCCGATTGAGACAGTAAGGGTGTCGTTATGCCCATAGCGGGTAACAAAACCATCACCGTGATCAATTTCTACAAGTTGGCCATAGCCGTAGCGATCACCCGCCCAGGTCACAATACCTGCAGCAGTTGCCACTACGTTTTCCCCTGCCTTACCAGCGAAATCTAGCCCTTTGTGCATAGTTGGTTCGCCGGTAAACGGGTCGGCCCGCATACCATAATAAGAAGACAACCACCCTGACTCTATCGGACGACCAGATAATTGGCTCTGTTCGTGGATATGGTGACCCCTGACCAAACTTTCAAGCATAGACAACTGTTGAGACTTCAAATCGAGTGATTGCTCTAGTTTGGCTATTTCGTGAAGGATGGGATCGTCTTGAAGGTTATCCGGTATCGATACCGGTACGAAAGCGTCCAGGTCAGCCGCTGACATACCTAATTCTGTTGCGATTTGCTTACCTTTCTCGTCTAGCAATGTAGCCTGCGCAGATAACTCTGCGACGTGAGAAAGCAAAGCTTGTAATTTGACCGTTGTTTGCTGTTTTAACGCGTCAACGTCTTTTTGTCGCTCGTTGACTTCAGTCTGCGCCAAACGAACTCGTGCAATATCTTCTGATACCGATTCTGTTGAACGGCTCGACACTAGCATAAAAATAGACGAGAGCACGGTTGCGCTCACAAGCGTACGGACACTAATACTGTGCCTATAGCGTTTATTTTTACCAGCGAGTGTAATTGTTAGTTTCATACCACGAAGAAAATTGCTGTTTCACGCCACTCTTTTCATACCACTTCATACAACGATGAATGTGTTTTTAGCCAAAGGCGACAACCTTTAAGCGATAGTTTTTTGTCACATGGGTGAAATTTATATTAATTATTCGGCTACTGTATCATTTATTTCAGTAAATGCCATACGAAAAAAAGCCGCCCGTAAGGCGGCTTTTTAAAATTCTTACGCTAATGCGGGCTGAGCATAACGAATTGGTGCTGTTTCCTGCGAGTCGTAGGTCACGAACTCCCAACACTCTTTTTGCGCAAGTACTGCATTTAATAGCTTGTTATTCAGACCATGGCCTGTTTTGTACGCACGCAATTCACCAATTAGACTGTGTCCGCCAAGGTATAAGTCACCAATAGCATCCAAAATCTTATGCTTTAAGAACTCATCGTCGTAGCGCAACCCTTCAGGATTGAGTACGCGGAATTCGTCCAACGCCACTGCGTTTTCCATACTGCCACCCAACGCTAGGTTGTTAGCATTCATGTACTCTAAGTCGCGCATAAAACCGAAAGTGCGTGCACGGCTAACTTCGCTTACATATGAGCATGAATCAAAATCCATCACCATATGCTGACGAGTTTGACTGATCACAGGATGATCAAAGTCAATTTGGAAATCAACGCGGAAACCATCATAAGGCACTAATTCGGCCCACTTATCGCCATCTTCTACACGAACTGGCTTTTTAATACGAATAAATTGCTTAGGCGCGTTTAGCTCTTCGATACCGGCAGATTGAAGCAAAAATACGAACGGGCTAGCACTTCCGTCCATAATTGGCAGCTCGTTACTGTCTACTTCAACAATAATATTGTCGATACCTAAACCTGCAAGCGCAGACGCTAAGTGTTCTACCGTTTGGATAGTCACACCGTCCTCGTTATTCAGGCACGTACACAGCATGGTATTACCTACCGCGTTCGCACGCGAAGGTATGTCAACATGTGGTTCAAGGTCAACACGCCTAAACACGATACCCGTGTTTGCTGGCGCAGGTCGGAGAGTCATTGTGACCTTTTCCCCTTTATGAAGCCCAATTCCGGTCTCTTGTACCGATTGCTTGATTGTACGTTGTCTAATCATCTGCTTAAGCTTTTACCTATTAAAAAAAGCGGGCGCGAATTATAGTGAGTTATTACTCACATGTCAAAAAACACCCGTTCTGACGGATTTAACTCTGTCAGATTACGTATTTAATCAACCTATCCACGCGAAATTTTTCACGTTGTGTAAATACACCTTACTAGGTGAGACATCACAAACGCGAAATAATTCCCTTCCGTTTCAGGCAGCTAAATTAGTCTGCCTGCTTACGAAGAAATGCAGGAATATCTAAATATTCCAAATCATTTTCTGGCTGTGCACTGTCGTCGGCCTTCAGCGCCTGATTGCCCTCTGTACCGCCTACTGCAGAACGTGGTTCACTTGATTGCGTGTTACCGTATTCTTTTGCAGGCTGTGTTAGACGAGAGCCTTCAGAGCTTACTAGCGAAATGTCAGGCTTGCGCTCTGCGCCAATACCGGTTGCAACAACCGTTACGCGAAGCTCGTCTGTCATTTCCATATCGATCACTGTACCCACAACCACTGTGGCATTCTCTGAGGCAAACGCTTTAACGGCGTTACCAACAGTCTCAAACTCGTCGATGGCGAAATCTGGACCCGCAGTGATATTCACAAGAATACCGCGCGCGCCTGACAAATCGATATCTTCAAGAAGCGGGCTGGCAATCGCGGCTTCAGCAGCTTCTTCAGCACGGTCTGGACCGCTTGCAGCGCCACTACCCATCATCGCTTTACCCATCTCAGACATAACGGTACGTACGTCTGCGAAGTCAACGTTGATTAGACCAGGACGGGTAATCAGTTCAGCAATACCTTGAACTGCACCACGTAATACGTCATTTGCAGCGCTAAACGCTTGAAGAAGCGGCGTGCCTGGCCCCATTACTTTTAACAACTTTTCATTAGGAATGGTAATTAGCGAGTCAACGTTGTTAGACAACTCAACAATGCCCTGTTCCGCAAACGAGGTGCGTTTCTTACCTTCAAATGGGAATGGCTTAGTAACTACCGCTACCGTAAGGATGCCCATTTCGCGAGCAATCTTTGCCACTTCTGGCGCTGCGCCCGTTCCTGTACCACCGCCCATACCGGCAGTGATGAAAACCATATCTGCACCGTCTAGCGCCTGACGAATGGTTTCTCTGTCTTCTTGTGCTGCTTCTCGGCCAATGTTCGGATCGGCGCCCGCACCTAACCCTTTTGTTACACTTGAGCCAATTTGAAGTGTAACGTCTGCACTTGAGCTGCGAAGCACCTGTGCATCGGTGTTAACTGCAATAAATTCTACGCCTTCAATGCTTTGAGACACCATGTGCTCAACGGCATTGCCGCCGCCGCCACCGACACCGATGACTTTGATTACGGCTTCTTCGCCGTGACTATCCATTAATTCGAACATACTTACTCTCCGGTTGTACGTCTTTTAAACACTACGCCAGGTCATTCCCTTAGGCTAATTGCTTCCTGCTAGCCTTGATGCCGTAGCTATAGCGCCCCCAAAATAAAATTAAAATTCACCTTTAAACCAGCTTTGCACTCGATGAAATAAGCTTTCACCGGTCTTCTGCGTACTGGACTTCTTATTGTCAGATTGTACTTTGCCATATTGCAGCAGTCCTACGACTGTCGCAAATCCAGCGTCATCAACATATTCGGACAAGCCTTTTACGTTGATGGGTTTGCCCACGCGCACGGGCATCTGGAAAAGTTCTTCGGCAAATTCCACGGCACCTTCCATCTTAGCGGTACCGCCTGTAAGCACAAGGCCTGCAGCGATTTGCTCTTCCAGACCGCTGGCACGAATTTCATCATGTACCAGCTCAAAAAGCTCTTGATAGCGAGGTTCAATCACCTCAGCTAACGTATGACGAGACATCACTCTAGCTGGGCGTCCGCCCACGCTAGGCACTTCAATGCTGTCTTCCATACTCACCATATCCTTCAATGCACAGGCGTAATTCACCTTAATTTCTTCTGCATTGCTGATAGGCGTTCTAAATATTTTAGCAATGTCGCTGGTAATTTGATTACCCGCAACCGGTATTACCGCCGTGTGACGAATAGCGCCATCGGTGTAGATAACCATATCCATAGTACCACCACCGATATCAACCACACATACGCCAAGCTCGCGCTCGTCGTCAGTCAGTACCGCATAACTTGATGCCAACGCTGAAAAGATCAGCTGATCGGCATTAAGTTCACAACGCTCAACACATTTCACCATGTTTTTCGCCATATCGTCGGCACAGGTAATAATGTGAGCATCCGCTTCCATTCTTACTCCCGACATGCCAATAGGGTTCTTAATCCCTTCCTGCACATCAATAGTAAATTCTTGTGGTAACACGTGTAGTAGACGACGTTCCGCTGCAATTGGCACACTGCGCGCTGCATGAATAACGTTATCTACGTCTTCTTGTGTTACTTCCTGATTGTTAATCGGTACCATGCCATTTTCATTTTGGCACTTAACGTGTCGTCCCGAGATAGACATAAAAACTGAAGACACTCGGCAATCTGCCATTAACTCCATCTCGTTTACTGCACGCTGGACCGATTTCACCACCAGGTTCAAATCGTTAACGCCGCCCTTATCCATGCCTTTCGATGCATGGGTGCCCACGCCAACAATACTGATTTGATCATCTTCTAGTAATTCACCCACAACAGCTTTTACTTGGCTGGTGCCGATATCTAGTCCTACAATCAAATTGCGTTCAGCAGGTTTTGACATGGTTTCCTTAACTCTCTTCATCTGTGGCGCTGTCGTCTTTCCATCCGACTGCTACGCCCGTGTCATAGCGAAGGTCGACGTATTTCACCGCCTTCTCTTGTTGCGCCAGAAGTGGATAAACATCAATAAAGCGTTGTAGCCTATCGATAAACTCCTGACGTCCTAAATTCAATTTAATGCCGTTTTTCAACTGCACTTGCCATGCAAATCGCTCGCTTAAGGACAGCTCGTCTAACGTCATATCCGTCGTCGCTATCAACGCGTGCATGGCGTTGTAGCCTTCAAGGGCGGTTTTTTCGCTGCCACCCGGGCCGTAAAGGCGCGGTAAGTCTAACTTCACGCCTTCGTCGTTAAACGTATCGCCATAAGGGTTTAACAACAAATCTTCATTCCATTGTGCAACCGGCTGCTGCTCAACCAAATAAATTTTTAACGTATTTGGCCACTTCTTTCTTACTGACGCGCGATAAACCCAAGGCTGCGCTTCAACAAGCTCAAATACTTCGTTGACGTCAAGCGCGAAAAAACTTCCAGGCTGCGCCTTGCGTATTAACCGCTCTAGCTTGGTAATATCGATGTGCTGATAATCACCAGAAAAATCAATAACCTGTACCGGCATTTGCTGTTCATCCTGCAAATACTGGTTTGCTTTAAGCCCACCAAACACTAATCCAGCAATAACAAACAGTAAGAAAGCGACGCCGCCCCACACTGCCGTTTTACTTTTGCCGCTCTTTGCAGAAGCGGGCTTACCTTGATTAGTGTTGGTATCAGCCACGTTTACGCCTTGTTTGCAACGTCATCAAAACTGGTAGAAAGAATACTTAATACCAGTTCATCAAAAGTTAATCCTGCAACTTTGGCTGCCTTAGGCACCAAACTTTTTTCTGTCATGCCAGGCACTGTGTTCGCCTCTAGCAAATAAAACTGCCTTTGGTTGTCCTGCATAACGTCAATTCTACCCCAGCCGCTGCCAGAAATAGCATCAAAAGCACGGGATGCTAGTTTTGCTAGCTGTGCTTCTTGCTCTTCAGACAAGCCGCTTGGGCAATAGTATTCTGTTGTATTATCCTGATATTTCGCAGCATAATCATAGAATGTATGTGGAGTAGACATGCGAATAGACGGCAACGCCTGTCCCTGCAATACAGAAACAGTGAATTCGGGGCCATCTATATACTGCTCTAACAGGACTTGATTATCGTATTTAAAGGCGTCCTGAATGGCAGTTTCGAGCTGTTTAGCGCTTGTCACTCTCGCCATGCCAATACTCGACCCTTCTCTGGCCGGTTTTACCATGACTTCATTCCCCAATTTATCCATTATAGCGCTGCACTTACCAGCTTCAAAGTGCCTTTTATCAGCAATTTCATATTTTGCAGTGGGTAAGCCTAAACTTTGCCACACTTGCTTAGTATGAATTTTGTCCATTGCCAGCGCAGAACCTAAAACTCGGCTTCCCGTGTAGGGGATTTTTAGGAACTGAAGGGCTCCTTGCATAGAGCCATCTTCACCACCGCGACCGTGCAGCATAATGAGCGCTCTATCGACGTTAAGGTCGATAAGGTCGGTCAGAGGTCGCTCTGCTGGGTCAAACGCAAACGCATCTACGCCTTGTCGTAACAATGCATTTAACACCGCATTGCCCGAATTAAGCGATACTTCCCGTTCGGCAGAGTCACCGCCGAGCAGCACAGCTACTTTGCCATACTCGTTCGGCGAGTGGGTTTTCTGTGAGTGAATACTTACTGAAGGTGTAAACATCCTATTCCCCTTCCTTTGCAAGTGTGATCGGCTCTAGCGCGTGACGAGCTAAGAGCTTAGCAATTTGTCCGATGTTGCCCGCCCCTTGTGTCATGACGATGTCGCCATCTTGCATGATATTCGCCAAAATAGCTGGTAAGGCGTCTTTGTCACCTACGTATACAGGCTCGATTTGACCACGCTGACGAATGGAGCGGCACAACGCTTTACTGTCAGCGCCTTCAATAGGTTGTTCACTGGCTGCGTAAACATCCAGAAGCAACAAGGCATCAACACTCGACAGTACTTCAACAAAGTCTTCGTAAAGGTCGCGGGTTCGCGTAAAGCGATGTGGTTGATAAACCATAACCAAGCGCTTATCAGGCCAGTTTGCACGAGCCGCAGCGATAGTCGCTCTTACTTCGGTTGGGTGGTGACCATAGTCATCCACCAAACACACCTCGCCCTTACTGGTAGTAAACGTACCTAGCTGCTCGAAACGACGACCTATGCCGCCAAAACTAGCTAGTGCGCGAATGATAGCGTCGTCATCTACACCTTCATCCGTTGCTACAGCGATAGCGGCAAGCGCATTAAGCACATTGTGGTTACCGGTGAGGTTCAGCGTTATATCTAACGGTTCGCGTTCTGGGCGAATAACCGTAAAATTCGCTTTACCGAATGACAGTGAAACATTTTCTGCGCGATAGTCATTGTGAGATTCAAAACCGTAGGTCAGAATACTTCGGCCTATACGAGGGCGAATCTCTTGAATATTTGCATCGTCACCGCACACGATGGCCTGCCCGTAAAAGGGTAGGTTCGACAAGAAATCAACAAAGGTATCTTTCACCTTTGAGAAATCGCCACCATAAGTATCCATATGGTCGGCTTCAATATTGGTCACCACGGAAACCATCGGCTGCAAGTGAAGGAAGGACGCATCGCTCTCGTCAGCCTCTGCTATAAGATAACGGCTTTTACCCAAACGCGCATTCGTACCAGCACTGTTAAGCAAACCGCCGATAACAAACGTAGGGTCATACTCCGCTTCTGCGAAAATCGTTGAAATTAAACTGGTTGTGGTCGTTTTGCCGTGGGTACCCGCCACCGCAATACCGTGGCGGAATCGCATCAATTCTGCCAGCATTTCTGCACGGCGAATAATCGGAATGCGCTTTTCACGAGCCACGATAATCTCTGGGTTTTGCTCGTTGATGGCGCTAGACACCACAATAACGTCCATGCCTTCAACATTTTCCGCACGGTGGCCTATTTTCACATCAGCACCTAATTCGCTTAGCCGCTGTGTCATTGGCCCTTCTTGAATGTCAGAGCCAGCAATAGCATAACCTTCGTTTAATAATACTTCGGCAATACCACCCATACCGGCACCGCCGATACCAATAAAGAATATATTTTTAACCCTGCGCATTTGCGGGCTTTCAAATGGGGTTTTAAAAACCATTAGTCCCCTACTCCTACCACGCTTTTTACGTGGCTTACTACATTTTCCGTGGCATGAGTGCTTGCACATGTTTTTGCTACAGCGCCCATCTTTAAGCAGTCTTCAGGGTGTTGTAACCACTGACGCACCGCCTGCCCTAAATTTTCTTTTAATACAGATTGAGCAATCATCAGTGCCGCATTTTGCTTAACTAACGACTGCGCATTTTTTGTTTGGTGATCGTCTACCGCAAAAGGTAGCGGTACGAAAATCGCCGCGCGTCCGGCAGCTGCAACTTCACTTACCGTAAGCGCACCGGCTCTACAGACAACAAAGTCTGCCCATTCATAAGCTGCGGCCATGTCATCAATAAAGTCACTGACATCGATTTTCGACATATCTGCGCCCACCGACGTGTAGGCTTTAATGACACCTTCACTGTTGCCTTTACCGCACTGGTGTTTTATTGATAAACCTTCTAGCACCCCGCAAGTCTCCGGCACGGTTTCATTGAGAATTTGTGCGCCTAAACTGCCGCCTACAACAAGTAAATTAAGGCCTTGTTTATGCTCTGTGGTGTTTTCACGAGCGTCTGCGTCAATGTCTACAGATTTGGGCTTCACCTGCCAAATTTCATCACGAACAGGATTGCCCACAGTATGCACCTTAGTAGCGCCACCTGAAAATTGTTCTTTGGCATCGTCAAAGCCCAGAAGCACGCGACTTGCGAATTTACTAAGAAGCTTATTGGTCATGCCTGCCGCCGCATTTTGTTCATGCACAATAACGGGAATACCTAAGCTTTTTGCAGCAACCCCACCAGGGCCGCTAGCGTAACCGCCAAACCCAACAACGATATCAGGTTGAAGGCGCTTTATAATTCGCCTTGCAGAAAATAAGCTTTTAACTAACGCAACAGCACCTTGAAGACGTGCCGTAACACCTTTGCCACGAAGCCCTTTTACCGGAATAAAGTGAATAGGTATGTCGTGCTTAGGCACAACTTGCGCTTCCATCCGCTCGGCGGTGCCTAGCCAATGAATGTCCCAACCTTCCTTTCGAAGCGCGTTTGCCACTGCAAGGCCTGGGAAAACATGCCCGCCTGTACCGCCAGCCATAATTAAGCAACGCTTAGCCATTATCAGCCTCCTGCGCTACCCGCGCGAGTATAGCTTTAATGCCAGCTTTTCCTTCATCTTCTGCACTTGATGTTTTGGCGCTAGGTTTAGCTTCAACCGTCGCTGTAGAAAAATCCGCTTCATCGGCCCCACTCTCTACACTTGCCTCACCTTCAGCTTGTGACGCTTTAGTTTGCGACGCGCTTGTAGGAATAGGCTTTTTACGGCGGGCCTTGCTCTTACCGGATTTGCTGTCGCCCCGGCCAATCGCCTGTACGCCATCAACCCGTAATTCAAAATCGATACGAAGTAATATGGCTACTGCTACTGACATGATGATAAGTGACGAGCCGCCGTAGCTAACTAACGGCAGTGTTAACCCTTTTGTTGGCAGAATACCTGCGCTTGCACCAATATTTACCGCCGTTTGGAAACTGAACCAGATGCCTATGCTGTAAGCCATGTAACCATCAAACGCTCGCCCTTTTTCAAGTGCCTTATTTCCAATGCTCAGCGCACGCAACACCATCCACAAAATTAGGCCGAGTACGGCAAGCACACCAACAAAGCCTAACTCTTCCGCTAAGATGGCCATAACAAAGTCAGTGTGTGCTTCGGGTAAGAATTCCAGTTTTTGCAAACTATTGCCTAGGCCTTGCCCAAACCAGTTACCGCGGCCATAGGCCATCAAAGACTGGGTTAGCTGATAACCAGCGCCAAACGGATCAGCCCAAGGGTCTAAAAAGGAGGTAACCCGTTTCATTCGGTATTCTTCAAACACGATAAGCGCTACAACCGCCAATATGCCTGCAAACACCAGTGCGAAGAACTGCCAAAGTCGTGCACCCGCTAAAAACAGCAAGCCAATCGTGGTTGCAAACATCACAACGACGGTACCTAAGTCTGGCTGTAGCAGTAATAGCATCGCTAACGCAAAGAACACGACAAGGGGTTTAATAAATCCTTTTAGATTTTCGGTCACTTCTTCGTAGCGGCGAACCAGATAACCCGCCAAATAGGCAAAGAAAAAGAGCTTAGCAGGCTCGGCAGCTTGAATGGTTATAGGCCCAATCGCCAACCAACGGGTACTCCCGTTTACAGTTCTTCCCACTACCAGAACTGCTAACAATAGCGCGATGGCCGCGAGCAGAAGATAGGGATTGGTCATGCGCCAAAACTGCATGGGCAAATTCAGCACTACCATAGCGGCAACGATCGCCCCAACAATGTAAATACCGTGGCGAATAGCAAAATAGAAGGGGTTGTCGTGCAGCCTATCGGCCACCGGCATCGACGCCGAGGTGACGATAATAATGCCAATACTCATTAGCGCGAGCGCAATTAAGATAAGCGTCACGTCATAGGGGTGCGTTGCCGAAGGTTGTCCGTCGTGCTTCGCGGCAAATAACGCGCTAAGTTTGGTAGAGGCAGCAATCATTATGTGGCCTCCACAGCGTCGTCGTTCTTACTGTGTAGATTAAGTAGGTCGTGTACATCTTGTTTAAACACGTCACCGCGATGCATATAGTTCTTAAACATATCTAAACTTGCACACGCAGGCGAAAGCAGCACAACATCACCAGGGGCAGCAAGTCTTGTTGCTGCTTTTACGGCGTCTTTCATCGTTGCCACACGAGTTGTATGCGCAAAACTCTTTTCAAACAGGTGTGCATCTTTGCCCAAAGCAAACACGTGCGATACATATTTAGTTAGATAAGGCGAGAGGCTGGCTATATCAGCGCCTTTAGCGTCACCACCTGCAATAAGAATGAGCTTCCCTTGTATAGTCGGAGCTAACCCTTCAAGGGCAGCTACCGTGGCGCCAATGTTGGTTGCTTTGGAATCGTCGATATAGCGGATGTCGTTTACGCGGGCTATTTCCACACACCGATGTGGTGCAGCTTTAAAACTGTGTAGATGTTTAACCGCGAGCGCTGGCGAAACACCTAGCTGAAGGCAGATACCCAATGCAGCCATGATGTTTAGTACGTTGTGCATGCCCGCCAAATGAATATCGCTAAGGGCAATAAGCTTTTCGCCTTTAAACGTTATATATAGACTTTGTTCATCGTCACGAGCACTATCGTCACCGTTAAAAGACGCAATCGCAAACCCTGTGGTCGACTCTCCCAGTCCATATTCAACGATATTTTTTGACGCTAGCGCGTCTTCATTAAATTCGGCATTAGATACAGCATTAGATTCGCCATCAGATACTGCATTTGATGCAGCATTACCCTTAGCGTCAGCAATAATCTGCTCGTCTGGCGCTACAAACTCACCGTCTCGCCACACAACCGCAGATTTCGCGTTATCAAAAATGCGATGCTTGGCATCGATATAGGCTTCAAGGGTACCGTGACGGTCTAGGTGATCATCGGAAATATTAAGGACAGTTGCAGCTTCGAGCACCAAGCTAGACGTTGTTTCAAGTTGAAAACTTGATAACTCCATCACCACTACATCTGCATCACTTTGAAGCGCTTCAAGCACAGGGCGACCTACGTTACCCGCTTCAATACTTTCTACGCCGCAGCTTTTGAGCAGATGGTTCACTAATAAAGTAACCGTGGTTTTACCGTTAGAGCCGGTTATACCTACTACGCGCTTAGCTGGCATAGCATCACTCGTGGAGGCATTTAATCGGGCAAACAATTCCACGTCGCCGATCACCTCAACACCACACTTTTGCGCCAAAGCCACTTGTTCAATATTCAGAGCAAGCCCCGGGCTTAACACCAAGGTGTCTACACCATCAAAGTAATCTTCGCTTAGAGCAGTGCAAGTGACCTTCTCTGCCATAAACGCTTGCATGTCGGTATCAAGATCAGAATCAGGGTCGGTAACTAGAGTAAAATTAGCACGGGTATCAAATGCTTTAACCGTTGCCTGCTTTTGCAAAAAAAAGCGCACGCAAGCCTGACCTGTAACACCTAGGCCACCGACTACATAACTATGCTCACGTACGTTATACGACATTACGATTTATCTCTTTACCGCTTATCTAAGTTTGAGGGTAGCAAGACCCACCAACACCAAAATGATTGAAATGATCCAAAAACGCACTATTACGCGCGGCTCTGGCCAGCCCTTCAATTCATAATGATGGTGAATAGGCGCCATACGAAAAATACGCTGGCCACGCAATTTGTAAGAACCTACCTGAAGGATGACCGACAGGGTTTCCATAACAAAAACACCACCCATGATGATTAACACGAGTTCTTGGCGCACTAATACAGCTAACACACCTAGTGTGCCGCCTAGCGCTAGTGAGCCAACGTCACCCATAAATACTTGTGCCGGATACGTGTTAAACCATAAAAAGCCTAAGCCTGCACCGACCATGGCGGTACACACAATCACCAGTTCGCTGGTAAGCGGAATATGAGGAATATTCAGGTATTCAGCAAAGTTCGCATTACCTGTCACATAGGCGAAAATGGCAAATGCGCCTGCCACCAATATAGTGGGCACAATGGCAAGTCCATCCAATCCATCGGTAAGGTTTACCGCGTTACTTGTGCCTACAATGGCAAAGTAGGTAATAATGATGAAGAACGCACCTAACTGCGGGAACACTTCTTTGAAGAAAGGCACCAGTAGTGAGGTTTCAGCGCTTATTGTTGCACTGCTGTATAGATAGAATGCGACGCCTAACGCAACCACAGATTGCCAGAAATATTTCCAACGGGCGATAAGCCCCTTCGAATCTTTGCGGATCACTTTTCTGTAGTCGTCAACAAACCCAATAATACCGTAGGCCACAACCACGGTAAGGGTTACCAAAACATAACGGTTAGTCAGGTCAGCCCAAAGCAGACCGCTTACTACAATTGCTGCGAGTATAAGTAACCCGCCCATAGTGGGTGTGCCTGATTTTGACAAATGGCTTTGCGGGCCATCGTCACGTACGGTTTGACCAATTTGCATACGCTGCAAGTAACGAATCATCTTAGGGCCAATAAGAATGGCAATAAGCAATGCGGTCAGCGTGCTTAAAATTGCACGAAGGGTAAGGTATGAAAATACGTTAAACCCTGAATCGAATTGTGTCAGCCAGTCGGCTAGCCAAATTAACATGCTATTCGCTCCCGACGGCTATCGTGCTTTCCCAGCGCAGAGGCCTCTACCGCCTCTACCACACGTTCCATTCTGGAACTGCGTGAACCTTTAACTAAAATTGAAATATCGCGCTGCTGCACTAACAAATCACTCTCCATTGCGGCCAACAAACTTTCAACATCGCTGAAATGGCCACCATTTTCATTAAACACAGCACTGGCTGATTGACTCAAAACACCCATGGTATACAGGTAATTAATTCCTTTTTGTTTAGCGTATTCCCCCACCTGCTCGTGGTAAAAACGCGCTTTTTCACCCAACTCTTTCATGTCGCCTAGAACAAGAACGCGGATACCTGAAAAGCTACTTAGCGTATCAATTGCCGCATTTACAGACGCCACGTTGGCGTTGTAGGTGTCATCTAACAGCCGAACCTGTTCGGTAAGCTGCTTTACATTCAAGCGGCCGCTAACTTGCTTCATGGCAAGTAAGCCGTCGCGCACGTTTTCTAGTGTGGCGCCAACTTGCAGCGTTAATGCCGCAGCGACAAGGGCATTCCCCACGTTGTGAACGCCAGGAATAGTAAGCTGAATAGACATATCTCCTTGCGGGCAAACCAAGTGGAATGCGGCGCACCCATCTAGCCCAATAGTGATATCTTCTGCTCTAAAATCAGCATCGTTTTTCTGCTGGGGCGAAAACGTTAGCGTTTTGGTCTGTTTAAGTTTGCCTTGCCAAAATTCAGAAAACTGGCTATCAACATTGACTACCGCCACGCCGTCACTGCCTAAGCCTTTAAAAATTTCACTTTTGGCGCGCGCTACACCTAGCAAACTTCCAAAGCCTTCTAGATGAGAAGCGGCGGCGTTTACGATAGTCGCGACGTCCGGCTTAACAAGGTTCGTGGTATAGGCGATTTCACCAATGTGATTTGCGCCTAACTCCATCACTGCATATTCATGCTGAGGTTCAAGGCGTAGAAGGGTTAGCGGCACACCGATATCATTGTTGAAGTTACCGTTTGTGGCTAATACATTGCCTCTTCGCTCCAAAATAGCGGCACACATTTCCTTTACGGTGGTTTTGCCACTGCTTCCGGTAATCGCAATCGTTTTGGGCGCCACATAAGCTTTTACTGCCGCACCTAATAGACCAAGTGCTTCTTTGGTATCTTCAACCATGATGACAGGTAACGAGGTTGCTACGTCTTCACTGGCAATAACCGCACTTGCTCCCGCTTTCTCCGCCGTTGAAATAAAATCATGGCCGTTAAAATTCGGACCTTTCAAGGCCAAGTAAACTGCGCCATCTTCTAGGGTGCGGGTATCGGTACTTACTGCAGACACTTCAACGTCAGCAGCGCCTTTCAATAATTTTCCATTAACCTTTTCGGCTATCCATGACAGCGTTGTTGTTATCATTTGCTGTACTCCTGTTGCAGTCGCGCCACAACTGCACGTTCGTTATAGTTAGTCTTTTTGTCACCGATAATTTGGTAATCTTCATGTCCTTTTCCGGCCACGATGATGATGTCGCTTTCATGCGCATGCTCAAGGCAATGACGAATAGCTTGCTCGCGATCGGGAATAGACACTGCCAGCTCACGGTTTTTCAAACCCGCAATGATATCCTCGGCGATAGATTCAGGGCTTTCACTGCGACTGTTATCTGTGGTGATCACAATAGCGTCAGCACCAACCTCGGCAGCCTGCCCCATTAACGGTCGCTTGCCTTTGTCTCTGTCCCCGCCACAGCCAAACACACACCACACTTTGCCCGTTGTATGGAATTTGGCGCTTAACAGCACTTTCTCCAGAGCGTCTGGTGTGTGCGCGTAGTCCACCACCAAGTTAGCCGCACCCGTTACAGGGAAAACTTCCATTCGCCCGGGTACAGGCGTGATTGCATTTACCGCGTTAACCACGTCATCAAAACGCTCACCTTCAGCGAGTAACGTACCTATAGCACTCAATACATTACTGATATTGAACTTTCCGAATAGTGGCAGCGAAATAGCAGCGCTTCCCCACGAACTCACCAGTTCAAAGCTACATCCACCTGCATGATAAGAAGCATTTGTGGCGAAACAATGGCGACTTTGAGGATTGTTATGCTCTCGCAAGTACTCACTTTCACCGCTTCCATCCTGACCACTTTCGTCTATACCTGTCCAGATGCGTGTAATCGACTTATCTGCTGCACCATCCCACTTCTTACTTTCATCATCATTAGCGTTTAATACCACAGCCTTTAAACCTGGCTGCTGAAGCAGCAAGCGCTTGGCTTTGCCGTACTCTTCCATGGTGCCGTGGTAATCGAGATGATCTCGAGTAAGGTTGGTGAAAACAGCGATATCGGTTTTTACTGTACCAAGCCGACCTTGAACCAATGCGTGAGAACTTGCTTCGAAGGCCGTATGGCGCACTTCACTTTGCACAAAGTCTGCCAACAAATACTGCATACGTATGGCATCGGGCGTAGTGTTTGCTGCCGGCGTGTTCGACCACTGGGTTTCATCGCCTTCAAACACACTGCTCCCTAGAGTTCCGATGCTTGCACTACGTGTACCTAACGCATCCTTAAGCTGGGTAAGCAATTGAACTGTAGAGGTTTTTCCGTTTGTCCCTGTCACTGCTACCGTCGTCATTTTCTGAGCAGGGTAGTCGTAAAATGCAGCAGCTAATGCAGAGAGCATTTGTGGTAATTCATACAGCGAGATAATGACGCTGTGGTCACGCATTTCCATCTGACCATGGGCACTACTGTCTTCAGTTTGCGCCAGAATTACACGGGCCCCTAAACTTATTGCCTGGGGTATAAAATCTCGACCATCGCGTTCGTGGCCCTTAATTGCCAAGAACGCTAAGCGTGTATTCACTTCTCGGCTGTCTAGCGTTAAACCTTCAATGCGGATATCTGGGGCGTCTACACCAAATTTCGCCAATAAAGCTTTTATACTTTGAATAAAGGCACTAACTACCACTTTGACCTCCTTTCAATAAGCGGCTAGATGTAACCTGCTTGTCATCGGGCGTAACGTTTAACATGTGCAGTGCGCCACCCATAATTGATGAAAAGACAGGTGCAGCGGTATCCCCCGCGTGATACAAATCACCGCCAGGTTCGTTGATCAATACAATAGTTACTAGCCTGGGGTCAGACACAGGTGCGATACCGGCGAAAATGTTGACGTACTCTTCGCCGTACCCGCCGGCCACCGCTTTTCGGCTTGTTCCTGTTTTCCCAGCAACGCGATAACCTGGTACCGACGCTTTTGTTGCTGTGCCGCCACGCTGGGTTACGCTTTCCATCATTTGAACAATAGCGTTAGCGTTTTCTTCGCTGATCACCCGCTCAGATTGAGCCTGCCATGAAGGTTGCTCTGGCGACTTGATGACATTAAGCGGTGTTTTAATACCGCCGTTCGCCAACGTTGCGTAAAGACGCCCCAACTGTGCAGTGGTAACCGAAATGCCGTATCCAAATGACAGCGTGGCTAGCTCAAATTCAGACCAGCGGCTGCGCTCATGAAAGATACCGCTACTCTCACCCGCCATATTAAGCCCGGTATCGCTCATTAAGCCCATATTGTAATAGGTATCCAGCAGAAACTGTTTAGGCACAGAAAGCGCCAGCTTCGACGTCCCCATATTTGAGGAATGCTGAATAATTTCTTCTAGCGTTAGTTCGCCGTAGTTGCGCGAATCTTTTACTAGGCTGCCGCCTAATCGCATCCATCCTGGATGAGTGTTTACTGAGTCTTCAGGCTCCACTTCACCGAACTCTAATGCAGTAAGGACGGCCAGCGGTTTTAGCGCCGAGCCTGGTTCGAACGCATCGGTAATAACCCTGTTACGCATTCTGTGCGCAGAAATATCGCTTCTGTCATTCGGATTGAATGACGGTGCATTCACCATGGCTAACACATCACCGCTTTTTACATCGATGACAATGGCGGAAGCCGAGCTTGATTGGTAATAAATCATGGCTTCTTTAATTTCTTTATAAGCAAGTGCCTGAATACGCTGATCAATAGTCAGCTGCAGGTCGCCGGCTTTTTCGCCTGATTTTGTTTCTAAGATCTCTACCTGACGGCCTTTCGCATCGCGGCGTATTTTACGAGAACCCGGCGTGCCCGTTAGCCACTCGTTATACATGCGTTCCAAGCCTTCAACGCCCGTGTCGTCAACATCGGTTACGCCGATTAACTGCGCTGAAACTTCACCTGTAGGATAGTAGCGGCGGCTTTCACGGCGAAGATAAATGCCTGGAATGTCCAGTTTATCAACGTACTCTGCCATGGCAGGCGACACCTGACGCTGCAAGTAAACAAAGCGGCGTTTGGGGTTTGCCACTTTTTCTTTGAGTTCATTGACGTCTTGGCGCAGTACATCTGCCAGCGCTTCCCAACGGCGCTCTTCCTCGAAGCCGTTGTTTTCATGGATAACCTTAGGATCTGCGTAGATGGCCCGAACAGGCACACTCACCGCCAGCTCAACACCATTTCTATCGGTAATGAGCCCGCGATAGGTTGGCATGTCACGGGTTCTTAGTGTGCGGTTGTCGCCCTGTTGAATTAGCTCGTCTGGCTCAATAACTTGAATATAGGCTGCACGGGCGGCTAGCACGCTGAAAACTAGCATAATAACAACAAGCACAACGACAAAGCGCCAGTGCACTAGGCTTGGCGTTACATTTTGTTTTGCACCGGTTTTTTTACGCTTACGAGAAAGTGCTGTTGTACTCATTTTAACTTCACCACTACTTCATCGTCTGCGGTTGGACGGTACATTTCTAACTGTTTTTCAACCAGGTTTTCTATGCGGTTATGCTCGGTCAACGCGCGTTGCTCAAGCACTAGGTTACGCCACTCGACATCAAGCTCATCTTTCTCTTGCATAAGGTCTTCAAGGGCAATGACCTGCTGTCTGTTGTGATGACTGCTTAGTGTCACTGCCATGGCACTTGTGATAACCATTAAATACAACAAAACCCGCAACTTGTTGCGGGTCAAATCTGATACAATTATTAGCAGTAATTTAAAATTAGTGCTGGCCTTGTCTGGCGCGGCTTTGGTCATAACTTTTCTGCCACACGTAATACCGAACTGCGAGAGCGAACGTTGTTCGCAATCTCCTGTTCTGAAGGTTTTATCGCTTTGCCCAAGGCTTTTAACACTTTATCTGCATCTATTTCAGCCTGAGTGATCGGTAAGTTGTGTGGTACTGATTTCCCTTTACTTTGATCTTTAATGAAGCGTTTTACTAAACGGTCTTCAAGAGAGTGAAACGAAATAACGGCAAGACGTCCTTCTTTCGCCAACACCTGTGTCGCGGCTTTAAGGCCAACACGAAGTTGCTCAAGTTCCGCATTGATATAAATGCGAATACCTTGGAATGCACGGGTTGCCGGATGTTTAAACTTATCCTTTACAGGAACCGCTTCGTCGATAATTTTGGCTAGCTGAGCTGTGCGCGTAATGGGTGTTTCTTTGCGCGTGTTTACAATGGCATGGGCTATGCGTTTGCCGAACTTCTCTTCGCCAAACTCTTTAATAACCTGCGTAATGTCTTGTTCTTCGGCGTTAGCCAACCAGTCTGCAGCACTTTGTCCACGTGAGGTGTCCATACGCATATCCAGCGGGCCGTCACGAAGGAAGCTAAAACCACGCTCGGCATCATCTAGCTGAGGTGAAGACACCCCCAAATCCATAAGCACACCGTCAATCTTACCGGTTAGTCCCAGCGCTTCGATTTCTTCTGCCATATCACCAAACGGTGAGTGGATAATGCTAAAACGTTTATCATCAGCGAAGCGTTCTGCCGCTTTGATTGCTTGCGGATCACGGTCAAAGGCGATGAGACGCCCGTGTTCACCCAATGCATCCAAAATATGTGCTGAGTGCCCCCCACGGCCAAAAGTGGCGTCAATGTAGATACCGTTCGGTTTAATCGCTAGGGCTTCAATGCATTCATCAAGCAATACTGAAATATGTTTAAATTCGCTAGGCTGCGTCATAGAGAAAAGTCCTGTAATCGTTCGGTAAGTTCAAATTCGCCTTTGCGTTCGGTGTCTATATCAGCTTCAACTTGTTGTGCCCAAATATCGGCATCCCAAATTTCGAATTTGTTTAACTGACCAACTAACATGACTTCTTTTGAGAGTTTTGCGAAACTTCGCAGTGGAGTAGGAACAAGAATGCGCCCGCTTTTATCCATCTCACCTTCAGAAGCATAACCTAGTAGCAATCGCTGCAAGCGACGCTCGGCTGGGATCATGCTTGAAAGTTTAGATAGTTTAAGCTCAATCTCTTCCCATTCGGGAAGTGGGTAAAGTAGCAAACAACTTTGTTGTGTATCGACTGTGCAGACCAGTTGTCCCTGACAATCATCCAGCAGCGACTGACGATACTTCGTCGGTATAGCCAGTCTGCCTTTTGTATCCAGATTGATTGCGTTAGCGCCGCGGAACATTCCCCTAGCCTTTTATTATTTGCTCTTGGTTTTCTTGTTTTTTGAGTACTAATCTGCAAAGTGATGATGATTTGATCCACAATTCGCCACATTTACCCACTGAGATACAGTTTAGGTATCAATGATCCCCACTGTCAAGTAGAAAAAAGGCGTGAAGGCCGCATAAACACTGGGTTTAAACTGGTTGGATATACAGTATTTTTAGGAAGTGTATGATTAGGCGTGTAAAAAAGATTAAAAAATATTCAGGTGAGAAAAAATAAAGGTGTAATTAATCGATGAACTGCTGTTTTTGACTGTAAATAAGCGGCGGGATCTCACGATTATGTTTAACGCTGTTTTCAGCGGTATTGCGCGTATGCTGAGTCGTAATTCAAACAGCTGCGCCACATCAGCACGTTAAAAAACGAGTGAGTTAACACGACTAGTGCTAACTCACTGCATTTACATCAACGCGTGCTAACGCATAGCAATAATCAGGGAGTTCTTACTTAGAAACGATAGGATGCTGAAAGTGAAGCAACGTCACTGCTTTCTTCCCCATCAATATCCGTTTCATAGCTTGCTGATATTGAAAACTGTTCATTGACCCAATAATCGAGTGCTACTCCAACAGCCTTTTCATTTACAAAGCCGTCTGGCGCATCTGAATAGGTGAACAAGCCAGCAACACTGAAACCTTTATTGAAGAAGTAACGAGCTGAGCCATAAAAAACGTCATTACTTTCAGCTATATACTCGGCCATAAAGTCCCAGCCTTTACCCTCCTTTCCAACAGTTGTGTAACGAGTAAAAATTAATGCAGAAGATTCGTTACCGCTAGCTTCAAACACGTCATCTTCGAAGGCATATTCAGTGCTGAAGTGCTGATAAGTCAAACCTGCGCCAACTTGCCACTCATGTGATAAGTTGTAACCCAGCTTAGCATTTATGTCGGTGCTATCAGATTCGCCATAGCCATTGTTCCATTTCCTATGAACCCCTTCGATTGCTAACATTAAGTTTTCATCGATGTAAAACGTCGCTCCAAGATTAAAAAAGTCGGCTCCATCTAAATTGGCGTAACCACCAGATAAACTCGATACACGCTGAAGATAAGGGTTTATAAGGTAAGCGCCGCTGTTTCCGCTAACTTCTTCCAGGTAGCGCACATACCTTGCACCGTAGAGGTTGTCATCGAATCCTTCAGGATCGACAGCGGTAAACTGTACTTCGTTTTGTGTAGCTGCATGTGCTGCTGAGACTGTAAATACTGAAGCTGTGATAAGTGATAGTGCAGTTAGCGTAGTTTTTAGCTTATTAGTGTTAGTGTTCATGTCTTTTGTCCTTAAAAAATGTGTTGGGAACGAGGTGTAAGATAAGACATTAAAACTTAACGGTTTCTGAACGAAACATGACGAAGTCTGAACGTGAATTTTAGGTACAAAAAAACCCGCAACTTTGCGTAATGCCAGTCAGTTAAGCTGACTGGCATTTTTCTTTGTGGGGTATTTAGTCGGTCTTTTCCTCACTACTCTGGGGT
>NZ_CAMZMZ010000039.1:0-41475 GCF_947311905.1 Alteromonas sp. CyTr2
GGTTCAAATTGCAAACCATCCTTGAAGGATATGAGCTAGCCATGTCTCTTGATATCGACTTGTGATCAAGAGACAGGCTTAAAGCGGGCTTTTATCACAAAATTGTTAAGCGTTAGCTTACCAACCTGTAGTCTCGCGAAGCGCCTTGCCGATTTCAGCAAGTGAACGTACAGTTTTAACGCCAGCGTCTTCTAGTGCTTTGAATTTCTCATCAGCAGTACCTTTACCGCCTGCGATGATTGCACCAGCGTGACCCATACGCTTACCTGGAGGAGCAGTAACACCAGCAATGTAAGAAACAACAGGCTTGGTTACATTAGCTTTGATGAACGCTGCTGCTTCTTCTTCAGCTGTACCACCGATCTCACCGATCATTACGATAGCTTCAGTTTGTGGGTCGTCTTGGAACATCTGAAGGATGTCGATGAAGTTTGAACCAGGAATTGGGTCGCCACCGATACCAACACAAGTAGACTGGCCAAAACCTTCGTCAGTGGTTTGCTTAACCGCTTCGTACGTAAGTGTACCAGAGCGAGAAACAATACCTACTTTACCAGGCTTGTGGATGTGACCAGGCATGATACCAATTTTACACTCTCCAGGAGTGATTACACCTGGGCAGTTTGGACCGATCATGCGAACGCCTTTCGCTTCTACGTATTCTTTAACGTAAAGCATATCTAGCGTTGGGATACCTTCAGTGATACATACGATTAGCTCGATACCCGCATCTGCAGCTTCAACAATTGAATCTTTACAGAAAGGTGCTGGTACATAGATAACTGTTGCAGTTGCGCCAGTTGCTTCTACCGCTTCACGTACAGTATTGAATACTGGAAGACCTAGGTGCTCAGTACCGCCTTTACCTGGTGTTACACCACCAACCATTTGCGTACCGTAAGCAATTGCTTGCTCAGAGTGGAAAGTACCCTGACCGCCAGTGAAACCCTGACAAATTACTTTAGTATCTTTATTAATTAATACAGACATTATTTGCCCTCCGCTGCAGCAACAACTTTCTGCGCTGCATCAGTTAGCGATTCAGCAGCAATGATATCTAGACCAGAGTTCGCTAGAACTTCACGGCCAAGCTCTGCATTGGTACCTTCAAGACGTACAACTACAGGTACTTCTACGCCAACTTCTTTAACCGCACCAATGATACCTTCTGCAATCATGTCACAGCGAACGATACCACCGAAGATGTTAACCAATACCGCTTTAACATTGTCATCAGAAAGGATGATTTTGAATGCTTCAGCTACACGCTCTTTAGTTGCGCCGCCACCAACGTCTAGGAAGTTAGCTGGCTTGCCACCGTGTAGGTTTACGATGTCCATAGTACCCATTGCTAGGCCTGCACCGTTAACCATACAACCTACATTACCGTCTAGCGCAACATAGTTTAGTTCCCACTGAGCAGCATGAGCTTCACGCGCATCTTCTTGTGAAGGATCTTGCATATCTTTCAGCTTAGGCTGACGATATAGCGCGTTACCATCGATACCTACTTTCGCGTCTAGGCAGTGTAGGTTACCGTCAGTTTTGATAACTAGCGGGTTGATTTCGATAAGCGCAACGTCAAGCTCTTCAAACATCTTAGCTAGGCCAAGGAAGATTTGAGTGAATTGCTTGATTTGTACGCCAGAAAGACCTAGAGCAAACGCCATTTCGCGCGCTTGATAAGGCTGAGGACCTACAATTGGGTCGATTTCAGCTTTAAGGATTTTCTCTGGAGTTTCTTCTGCAACAGTTTCAATCTCAACGCCACCTTCAGTAGATGCCATGAATACAACGCGACGGGTTGTACGGTCAACTACTGCACCAAGGTAAAGCTCGTTAGCGATATCTGTGCAAGATTCAACTAGGATTTTGCTCACAGGCTGACCGTTTTCGTCAGTCTGGAAAGTCACCAAATTTTTGCCAAGCCAGTTTTCAGCGAAAGCGCGAATGTCGTCTTTGTTTTTAACTAGCTTTACACCGCCAGCTTTACCGCGACCGCCCGCGTGTACCTGACACTTAACTACCCACTCGTTTCCGCCAATTCGGTCAGCGGCTTCTACAGCACCTTGAGCAGTGTCTGCTGCGTATCCTTCAGAAACAGGCAAACCGTATTCTTTGAATAGCTGCTTACCTTGGTATTCATGCAAATTCATGGTGTTTCTATCCGATTTTTAGTAAGACAAAAGCCGCAAATGCGACTTGATTAGTTTGACTGATATTATAGGGCAAATATCAGCGTTGCGTTAGGCGCAAAGCAAGCATACACAAGCTAAACGCCTAACCACAATTCCGTGAGACGAAAGTCTTATACGTCTAGAAGTAGACGTGTTGGATCTTCTAGCATCTCTTTAACGGTTACCAAGAAACCTACTGATTCTTTACCATCGATAATACGGTGGTCATAAGAAAGCGCTAGGTACATCATTGGTAGAATTTCTACTTTTCCATTAACTGCCATTGGACGATCTTGGATTTTATGCATACCCAAAATAGCGCTCTGTGGCGGGTTAATGATTGGTGTAGACATTAGTGAACCAAACACACCACCGTTGGTGATTGTGAAATTACCACCTTGTAGTTCAGCCAATGACAGCTTACCGTCACGGCCTTTAAGTGCTAGTTCCTTAATTCCTTTTTCAACGCCTGCCATGCCTAGTGTGTCAGTATCTTTAAGTACTGGTGTTACAAGGCCACGTGGTGTAGAAACAGCAATCGATACATCGAAGTAGTTGTGATAAACAATGTCATCACCGTCGATAGACGCGTTAACTTCAGGGAAACGCTTAAGGGCTTCGGTTACCGCTTTCACGTAGAAAGACATGAAACCAAGGCGAATACCGTGACGCTTCTCAAAGCTGTCTTGGTACTGCTTACGAAGATCCATGATTGGCTTCATGTTTACTTCGTTAAACGTTGTTAGCATTGCCGTAGAGTTCTTCGCTTCAAGAAGACGGTTAGCAATTGTCTTGCGAAGACGCGTCATAGGAACACGCTTCTCGGTACGATTACCCGTTGGCAAGTCAGCTGAAACAGATTCAGACGCAGCAGGCGCTGCCTTCGCTGAGCTGTCGCCGCCTTTAAGGTATTTCTCTACGTCTTCTTTAGTGATACGGCCATTTTTGCCAGTGCCTTTCACTTTAGCTGCGTCAACACCTTTTTCTGCAAGTAAACGACGAACAGAAGGACTAAGCGCATCGCTGCTCTCGTCACTGTCATCGCTTTCGCTTGACGCTGCTGGAGCAGAAGCGCCGCTTGCTGCACCTTCTACAAATTTAGCAATCACTTCTTCAGCTGTTACGGTGGCGCCCTCTTCTGCGATAATTTCAGCAAGAGAACCGTCTGCAGGAGCAACAACTTCTAGTACTACTTTATCAGTTTCGATATCAACCAAATTTTGGTCGCGAGAAACTGCTTCACCTACAGCTACGTGCCACGTTGCGATTGTCGCGTCAGCTACAGATTCAGGAAGTACTGGTACTTTAACATCAGATGTTTTTCCAGAAGCCGCTGGAGCCGCATCTGATTTAGAATCGTCTTTCGCTTTGCTTTCCGTTTTAGCTTCAGCTGGTGCAGCAGCACCACCCTTTTCTAGTTTAGCAATAACTTGCTCGCCTAAAACAGTTGCACCCTCTTCGTTTAGGATCTCACCAATTGTACCGTCCGCTGGCGCCACAACTTCTAAAACCACTTTATCAGTTTCAATATCAACCAGGTTCTGGTCTCGTTTAACTGCGTCACCGGCCTTTACGTGCCAGGTTGCAATGGTGGCATCGGCAACTGACTCAGGTAGAACCGGAACTTTTATCTCAATTGTCATTACTGTTCCTTATTTAATTGTGAGTGCGTTTTCAACCAGGGCTTTCTGTTGCTGGTTGTGAACGGATACATAACCTACTGCAGGTGACGAGGATGCATCACGGCCTGCATATGTTAATTTTGCACCATCTGGAATTGCTTGCCAGAAATGGTGTTGGCTACAGTACCAAGCGCCTTGGTTTTGAGGCTCTTCTTGACACCAAACCCAATCTTTTACGTGGCTGTATTGTGCCACAACTTTAGCGCATTCTTCTTGTGGGAATGGATAAAGTTGCTCTAAACGGATGATTGCGACGTCTGTTTGCTCATTTTTACGGCGCTGGTCTAACAAATCGTAGTAAACCTTGCCTGAACACATAACAACACGCTTCACATTCTTCGGATCGATATCATCAATTTCGCCAATTACGTTATGGAATTTGCCTTCTGCAAGTTCCTCTAACGAAGATACAGCCATTGGATGACGTAATAGTGACTTAGGTGACATCACGATAAGTGGTTTACGCATTGGACGAACCACTTGGCGTCTAAGCATGTTGTAAACCTGAGCGGGTGTTGAAGGTACACACACTTGCCAGTTGTGGTCAGCACACATTTGCAAGAATCGCTCAAGACGCGCAGAACTATGCTCTGGGCCTTGGCCTTCATAACCATGTGGAAGTAAAACGGTTAGGCCACACAAACGGCCCCACTTCGCTTCACCTGAGCTCAAGAACTGATCAAATACAACCTGAGCGCCGTTAGCGAAGTCACCAAACTGGGCTTCCCAAATAGTCAGACATGTAGGCTCTGCTGTCGCATAACCATACTCAAATGCCATTACTGCTTCTTCCGAAAGCACAGAGTCGTAAATTTCAATTTCACCCTGACCTTCGCGAATATGCTGAAGTGGCATATACGTCGATGCGTCTTTTTGATTGTGCAATACCGCGTGACGGTGGAAGAAAGTACCACGGCCTGAATCCTGACCTGTAATACGAATATCTTCGCCGGCATCTACGATAGTGGCATAAGCTAAGTTCTCTGCCATACCCCAATCAAGTAGCTTTTCACCTGCGACCATTGCTTTACGGTCTTGGTAAAGCTTGTTTACGCGAGACTGAAGCTTGTGCTCTTCAGGAATAGTAGTGATTGACTCACCTAGCTCTTTGAGCTTCTCAACTGAAAGCGAACCATCGTAAGGCGTATCCCAGTCGTGACCAAGATATGGAGACCAGTCAACGCTGTGCTCTGTCATTGGACGCCACTCTTCAACAACGCACGCGCCGTGGTCGAGCGCTTCACGATATTCTTCAAGATAGCGGTCTGCATCACGTTGTTCAATCACACCTTCAGCTATTAACTGGTCAGCATAAAGAACACGTGGAACCGGGTGCTTCTTAATTTTTTGGTACATCAACGGCTGCGTGGCGTTTGGCTCATCCGCTTCGTTGTGACCATGACGACGGTAACAAACTAAATCAATTACAACGTCTTTCTTAAACTTATTGCGGTATTCAAGCGCAAGCTGCGTAACAAAGGCAACCGCTTCTGGATCGTCTGAGTTCACATGGAAAATCGGTGCCTGTACCATCTTCGCGATGTCAGTACAATATTGCGTTGAACGGGTATCTTCAGTCTTCGATGTAGTGAAACCAACTTGGTTATTTACCACAATACGAACCGTACCACCTACAGCAAAGCCGCGAGTTTGCGACATGTTGAAGGTTTCTTGTACTACACCCTGACCAGCAATTGCCGAGTCACCGTGAATAGTGATAGGCAATACTGTATTCGTGTCATCATTGCGACGCGCAAGACGTGCACGTACAGACCCCATAACTACAGGGTTTACAATCTCCAGGTGAGACGGGTTAAACGCTAGTGCTAAGTGAACATTGCCGCCTGGAGTCGCGAAGTCAGACGAGAAACCTGCGTGGTATTTCACGTCACCCGCGCCTAGTGAGTCGTCGTGCTTACCTGAAAATTCATCAAACAGCACCGATGGGTTTTTACCCAATACGTTAACTAGCACGTTCAAACGACCACGGTGAGCCATGCCGATAACCACTTCTTTGGTACCTGCAGTGCCAGCCTTGGTGATTAAACCTTTCAGCATAGGAATAAGTGCATCGCCGCCTTCTAGAGAGAAACGCTTTGCCCCTGGGAATTTAGAACCCAAGTACTTTTCCATTCCGTCAGCCGCAGTAAGACCTTTAAGAATTCCTAGCTTTTCGTCGCGAGAAATTTCAGGCTTTGCTTGAACAGATTCAATTTTTTGTTGCAACCAGCGTTTCTGTTCAGTATCGGTAATATGCATGTACTCTGCACCGATAGAGCCACAGTATGTGCGGTTTAACGATTTAAACAGTTCACCCAATGGCATTGAATCTTTGCCAATGGCATACGAACCTACATTGAATACTGAATCGAAATCTTGCTCAGAAAGGCTGTGGTGAGAAAGTTCTAAATCGCGTACACGCTCTTGTTTCCATAGACCTAGCGGGTCAAGGTTTGCGTGCTGATGACCGCGGAAGCGGAACGCATTGATTAACTGAAGAACTTTAACTTGCCTGTCGTCTGAAACATTTGCAGAAGGCACAGACGGACTAGACATGCGGGCGGTTGGCCCTAACGCAGCAAGTTGCCTAAATTGATTTTTAATTGTTGTATGATTGGTTTCTAACTCTACGCCATCGACTTTGGGGAGGTTATCGAAGATTTGTCGCCAATTTTCAGAGACACTTTGCGGGTCTTCTAAATAAGTTTCATACAACTCTTCAACATAGGCAGCGTTGGCACCTGCCATGTGCGAGGAATCCCACCACGCTTTCATCACGCTTTCTTGCATTTAATTTGCCTTGCTACGTTTTATAAAATCTAGTTAACAATCAAGATGTATTATAAGGTTATTCTCAGCATAACCAAGTGTTATAACAGCGAATATATAAAAAAATAGCCATCCTTTTGGGATGGCTATTTAGAGCATCACTATCTGTAACTTTAAGAAGTTATCAGAATATAGTACTAAACAGCCCGTTGTAAAAGCATAGACTTAATTTGGCCTATCGCTTTTGTAGGGTTTAAGCCCTTAGGACATACACTTACACAGTTCATGATACCGTGACAGCGGAATACGCTGAACGCATCATCAAGGTCGTTAAGACGCTCTTCAGTTGCCGTATCACGGCTATCGATAAGGAAACGATACGCGTGAAGTAGACCAGCAGGACCGATGAACTTATCAGGGTTCCACCAGAAAGATGGGCATGACGTTGAACAACATGCACATAGAATACACTCGTAAAGACCGTCAAGTTTCGCACGCTCTTCAGGTGACTGTAAGTGTTCGCGCGCTGGCGGCTGCTTACTGTCGTTGATTAAGAACGGCTTAATCTTTTCGTACTGTGTGTAGAACTGCGTCATATCAACAACAAGGTCACGTACAACAGGTAGACCTGGAAGTGGACGTACTACTATTTTACCTTTGCCCAGTGCAGATAAAGGAGTGATACACGCAAGGCCATTTTTGCCGTTCATGTTCACACCGTCTGAACCACACACACCTTCACGGCAAGAGCGACGGAAAGAAAGCGTCGGATCTTGCTCTTTAAGTGCAAGTAGCGCGTCTAGCACCATCATGTCCTGACCTTCCTCTACTTCTAGAGTGTAGTCTTGCATGCGAGGCTTCGCATCTACTTCTGGGTTGTACCGATAAATCGAAAAAGTTAATTGCATGATCGTTGCCTCTCTTAATATGAACGCACTTTAGGCGGGAATGCTTCCCTAAGCTTAGGCGCCATATTCACTTCACGTTTGAGCATTTTATCAGTGTTCGGATCGTAGATGCTGTGGCATAACCAGTTATCGTCATCACGGTCCGGGAAGTCGAAGCGGCTGTGAGCACCACGGCTTTCCGTTCTGAAGTTCGCTGCTACTGCTGTGCTGTACGCGGTTTCCATTAGGTTATCAAGCTCTAAACATTCAATACGTTGGGTATTGAAGTCTGCGCTCTTGTCGTCAAGGCGTGCATGCTTAAGACGCTCGCGAATTTCGCTAAGCTCTTTAAGACCTTCCGCCATTGCTTCACCTTCACGGAATACTGAGAAGTTAAGCTGCATGCATTTCTGCAAGTCTTTCTTAATTTGTACTGGGTCTTCGCCCTTACCTTTCTCTGACTTTTCCCAACGGTTGAAACGCGTCATAGAGGCTTCGAGATCAGATTCTGATGCGTCGCGTGTTGGTGCCATTTCAGACAATGTCTTACCAAGGTGTAAACCGGTCGCGCGACCGAATACAACAAGGTCAAGAAGTGAGTTACCGCCAAGACGGTTCGCACCGTGTACAGATACACAGGCTATCTCACCACAAGCAAATAGACCGTTAACAACCTTGTCGTTACCGTTTTCATCAACCGTTAGACATTGGCCATCAACGTTGGTAGGAATACCACCCATCATATAGTGACAAGTAGGAATTACTGGAATTGGCTCTTTCACTGGGTCAACGTGTGCAAACGTACGTGAAAGTTCAAGGATACCAGGTAGACGAGACTCAAGAACGTCTTTACCAAGGTGGTCAAGCTTAAGCTTAATGTGAGTACCCCATGGGCCTTCACAACCACGACCTTCACGAATTTCAGTCATCATTGAACGCGCAACAACGTCACGACCAGCAAGGTCTTTCGCGTTAGGCGCATAACGTTCCATGAAACGTTCGCCGTCTTTGTTTAGAAGGTAACCACCTTCACCACGACAACCTTCTGTTACCAATGTTCCTGCGCCAGCGATACCCGTTGGGTGGAACTGCCACATTTCCATATCTTGAACTGCAACGCCTGCACGAAGTGCCATACCAACACCGTCACCGGTATTGATGTGTGCATTTGTAGTAGATGCGTAGATACGACCCGCACCACCTGTTGCAAGTACAACTGCGCGAGACTTGAAGTAAACTACTTCACCAGATTCGATATCAATCGCGGTACAACCAACAACGTCTCCGTCTTGGTTCTTAACTAGGTCAAGTGCATACCACTCAGAGAAAACTTTTGTTTTGTTCTTTACGTTTTGCTGGTAAAGAAGGTGTAGAAGCGCGTGACCAGTACGGTCAGCTGCAGCTGCTGTACGAGCGCCCTGCTCGCCACCAAAGTTCTTAGACTGACCGCCAAAAGGACGCTGGTAGATTTTACCGTTTTCGAAACGAGAAAATGGTAGACCCATATTTTCCATTTCGATAATTGCTTCCGGACCAGTTTTACACATGTATTCGATAGCGTCTTGGTCACCGATATAATCAGAACCCTTAACGGTGTCATACATGTGCCATTCCCAATTGTCTTCGTGTGAATTACCAAGTGCTACAGTAATACCACCTTGAGCAGACACAGTATGAGAACGGGTTGGAAATACTTTTGATAACAGTGCACATGATTTACCAGACTGCGAAATCTGTAGTGCTGCGCGCATACCTGCACCGCCAGCACCAATTACTACTGCATCAAACTCGTGAACGGGTAAACTCATTTTACACTCCCCACAATACGAATAGGCCAACAGCTACATAGCCGAACGCGATGATATTTAAGATATATTGTAGTCCTGCGCGCAGACCTGCTGATTTAACATAGTCTGTAAGCACCTGCCAAAGGCCGATGCGCACGTGGATCATCACTGCTACTAGTGCTGCCAATGTGAAAACTTTCATAGCCAGGCCAGAGAACAACCCTCGCCATTCGATAAACGTTAGGTTATCGGTGGTAATAAAAAACCACGCCATGAAAACCGAGTACGCGAAAATAATTGCTGCTGTAGCGCGAAGTGAAACGTAGTCTTGTACGCCGTCACGCTTGATGCTTGCTTGGTTGGTTACCATAATGCAACTCCCAATACTACGGTCAGTACAACCCAAAGTGCGATTACTGCTTTTGCACTTGTGTTACCCGACTCTAATTCTTCCCAGTGACCTAAATCCATAACAACGTGTCTTAGGCCGCCTAGAATGTGATATGTCAGCGCTGAAGCTGTGCCAATTGCGACAAATTTTCCAAAGAAACCGTCCATGATTGCTTGTACGTCCGCGAAACCTTCAGGCGAATGAACAGAAACTGCCCATGCCCAGATAACAAAAAGTAGCGCGAAGAACATTGCAACACCGGTTACACGGTGGAGAATTGACGAAATAGCAGAGGGCGGAAATTTAATAGTATTGAGTTCTAAATTTACTGGTCTTTGCTTTTTCACAATGTATGCCTGTTTAATCCGTAGGGGATAATGAATTTCTTACGTTTATTATGTCCTGAGTAAGTGAATTCGATTTTTAACCTGTTAATTGCCTCATCCATTGAGTTGTTAACAATTTGTGAATTATTCTTTAATGCCTGTAACAGAATAATTATTCCATTTCTAAAGCACCGCTGAGTATATCCAGCGTAGTATATAATTACAATTTTTTGTGCCGTAGTAAGACTTTAGTCGCTATATACACTTTTATGATAATTATTTTGAATAAAAAGAGATCAAAATTGAGCGCAACACGTTTAAACGAGCGCAATTACAGTGTTATGAAGTTTACCAGCAGCTAAATGGAATAACTATGCATAACAACGAGAAATTAAGCACTTTTAATCTGCATGCGTATTTATTCCTCATCAAAAGGTTACTTTTTAAACTAACCTGTTAATATATTTATCGTTCGGTGGTTTACCTTTATCGAAAAGCCATTGATAATTGCACCGTATCGGGCAAAGTGAAATCCCAACGAGTTAATTAATCGTTATCTGATTGCTAGTATTTTTTTAAGCAATTCGGAATATTTATTGTGCAAATATGCAATTAAATTGACTTGTTGGTGCATAATAAAGTACAAATACGCCCACTTTTCCCAACGAAGCGGATATTTTCGTCCGTTTTCGCTGCAAACAGAACCATTCTGAGGAGAGCATTTTATGGCAGATCAGAAAGCCATTCTTAAAGCCGGCGGTAAGGAAATCGAGCTTCCTATCTTGTCTGGCACCGAAGGACAAGATGTAATCGATGTCCGTACGTTAGGCCAGCACGGTTATTTCACGTACGACCCAGGTTTTATGGCGACAGGATCTTGCGAGTCTTCAATTACCTACATTGATGGCGCTCAAGGTGTATTATTACACCGCGGTTTCCCTATCGAAGAACTAGCGCGTGACGCAGACTACTTAGAAGTTTGTCACATGCTTCTTCACGGTGATGCACCAACAAAAGAACAGTACGAAGAATTTAAAGAGACAATTACTCGTCACACCATGGTACATGAACAAATTAACATGTTCTTCCACGGTTTCCGCAACGACGCCCACCCTATGGCAATGCTATGTGGTACCGTTGGCGCGATGTCTTCGTTCTACCACAGCGATTTAGACGTTTCTAATGAAGAACAGCGCATTCGCAGCGCGCACCGTCTAATTGCTAAAATGCCTACTCTTGTTGCTATGTGCTACAAGTACAATGTAGGTCAGCCGTTTGTTTATCCACGAAACGACTTAAGCTATGCAGCTAACTTCCTGAACATGATGTTCTCTGTACCAGCAGAAGAATATCAAATCAGCCCAGCTGTTGAGCGCGCGATGGACCGTATCTTTACGCTTCACGCAGACCACGAACAGAATGCTTCAACGTCTACCGTTCGTCTTGCCGGTTCTTCTGGTGCGAACCCATATGCATGTATTTCTGCTGGTGTTGCTTCACTTTGGGGTCCTGCTCATGGTGGTGCAAACGAAGCATGTCTGAACATGCTAGAAGAAATTGGCACAGTTGATCGTATTCCTGAGTTTATTGCACGCGCTAAAGACAAGAATGACCCATTCCGTCTTATGGGCTTCGGTCACCGTGTTTATAAGAACCACGATCCACGTGCAACGGTAATGCGTGAAAGTTGTCACGAAGTACTAAGCGAACTTAATGTTAAAGATCCACTACTAGAAGTAGCAATGGAGCTTGAAAAGATTGCATTGAGTGACCCGTACTTTGCAGAGAAGAAACTGTTCCCGAACGTAGACTTCTATTCTGGTATCGTACTTAAAGCGATTGGTATTCCAACTAACATGTTTACGTGTATTTTTGCACTGTCTCGTACAGTAGGTTGGATTTCACACTGGCATGAAATGATGAGCGACCCTAAACAAAAAATTGGTCGTCCTCGTCAGCTTTACACTGGTCATAACCAGCGTAAGTACACGCCAATTAAGTAGTAAATTAGTAAATACTGAACTAAGTATTACGCTTAATAGTAAAAATAGCGCCTTTAAGGCGCTATTTTTGTTTATACAAGATTACTTCAAGGAACAACAATGCCCTATTCAGCGGTTTTTCTAGGTATTGCCGGTCTCATTCCTTTTGTGGCTATGCCACTGGCTTATCAGCTTAACCTGTTATCGCTTACGCAAAGCGCCGTTTACTTTGTCCAATACTCAGCCGTGCTATTGTCTTTCTTTGGTGGTATCCATTGGTGGGACGCAATAAGTAATCAACGTTACGACAAGCAAATGCTAGTCGCTATGTTGCCGACCATAATTGGGTGGTTGTGTTTAGTGTTCTCTCACGACGTGAAGGTGTTTGGCGTGTTATCGCTAAGCTACGTCGCCGTACTTATTTACGACAAGTTTATCCTTAGTCTTCCTAAAGAGCAGATTGTAAGTTACATAAGCTTGCGGATGGGATTAACAAGTGTCGTTGTTATCTGTCACGCCTGGATGATTTACTTGCTCGTATAACGTTACTACTACAGCTTAGCGTTAAAGGCATGACATTAGTTAATTGCAATAAAAGTAATAGAGGCTAAAGCCTGCAGTGATTAAGCGAGTGTCTAACTCAATCAAAACGGTTACGCATAACCAGCTTAAGCGATTGATAAATAGAGCTTTAACAAGTTCAAATATCGAAAACAAAAAAGGCGATAATATCACTATATTATCGCCTTCGTTTTTTACTTATCTAGGGCCTGTTGACCTAGCGTTATTAACGAAAAGTACCGTGGTTATTCAGCGCGAATAAGCGAAAGTAGCTCTTCGGTTTTTTGTTCCATCAACGCAATGTCGCCTTTACTTTCAACATTTAAACGAATAACTGGCTCAGTATTCGATTTACGTAAATTAAAGCGCCATGTGCCAAACTCCAGGCCCAAACCATCGGTAGTATCGATTACGCTGGCTAGTGGCTGATATTTATTTGTAACGCGTTCCAGCGCTGCGTCAGCATCTTTTAGTTTACTGTTAATTTCACCAGAAGATGGAAACGCTTCAATTCGCGCTTTTACCATACTCGCTAGTGTTTGCTTTTTCACACACACCAATTCGGCAATTAACAACCAAGGGATCATGCCTGAATCACAGTAGGCAAAATCTCTAAAGTAATGGTGCGCACTCATTTCACCGCCATAGACCGCATCTTCTTTGCGCATACGCTCCTTAATAAACGCATGGCCGGTTTTCGACTTAATGGGCGTACCACCTGCATTCGCTACGATATCTTCTGTATTCCAGTATACGCGAGGGTCATAAATGATTTTACTGTCGGTGTTTTTCTCGATAAAGGCTTCAGCAAGCAAGCCAACGATATAATATCCTTCAATAAATTCACCATCAGCGTCAAACAAGAAGCAACGGTCGAAATCACCATCCCATGCAATGCCAAAATCAGCCCCCGACGCTTTAACAGCATCAGCGGTGTCAGCACGGTTTTCAGGTAACAATGGATTGGGGATGCCGTTTGGAAATGTACCATCAGCATTGTGATGTACTTTAACAAACTCTATCGGAACACCCTGCACTTTCATTTCTTTTTCAATAGCGTCTAGCGCGGGGCCTGCGGCACCATTACCTGCATTAACCACCACTTTTAACGGCGTAAAATTGCTCAAATTAACGTAAGAAAGCATGTGAGAAACATAGTCAGACATACACGATTTAACCGCATATTTATCGGTCTCAGAAAGCTTGTCTTCTTTTACATGGGCCGTACCGTTAAAAAACGCATCAGCATCAATCAACGCACCCTCAGTGTAGTGTGCTAATCGCTCTGACACGAAGCTATCTTCTAGTGCTTCCCCTTTCTCTTTTATCGCGTTTAGGCCTGTGTCGCCACTAATTGGAACAGAGCCTGACTTCACTAGTTTCATACCGTTGTAATTAATGGGGTTATGACTTGCCGTTACTTCAATACCACCATCAACGCCAAGGTGTTTGGTAGCGAAGTAAATTTCTTCTGTTCCTGCCATGCCAATATCGGTCACTGTTGCACCAGCATCGATTAGACCCGCGCTTAACGCTAATTTTAATGGTGTTGACGTAAGACGCACATCACTACCAACAACAACAGTTTTCGCATTTAATTCTTGCGCAAAAGCATAGCCAATTCGATACGCTACATCTTCAGTCAGTTGTGAGTTCAATTCGCCACGAATATCGTACGCTTTAAAGCAGGTAATTGGGGTTGCCATTTGGATCGAAATTCCCTGTGTTTTAACTATTTATGATTACATTATCGCTTTTTACAACAAAAAAGCGCATACGCCCCTTTGTTATCGTCGTAAAAGAGATTAGACATACTGATATTAAATCACTAGAGGGAGTGAATTACTAATTCAATTTGAACAGCACAACGTTTTGCTAACGCTGTTTTCAACCGATGAGTTTAAAGCGCGAGTTCGAAGTAGATACTGTTATGGAAAGCGCCTTGATGACGATACTTTCGGCGAAAGCACAGCTTTGGACTAAAAACATTCTTGATAAGAACTTTTTCAGAAGCGGCGTTATTGTCCATGACTTCAGCAGTCAGCAATTTTATGCCCATGCTTTTGGCCTCCTCAATTAAAAATGAGACGCAGCGAGAAGCAATGCCTTTTCCACAATCCTTCTCTGCAACTCGATAGCCGATTTCCGCCTTGTCGCCTGCTCTATTTTTGATGTTAGCACGCGCTACAATCTGGTTATTTCGTTGCTCATCAACAAGCACAAAACCCCAAGCTCTTTTCTGCTGTTGTAAGTAAAGCAATTCGCTAATGTGGTAGCCAACGCCATCCAATGAATAAAACGCTGCCTCTCTTGGTGCTATAGACAATTCAAAATAGGCTTTGTTACTACGCTCAAATTCTAAGAGTGATAGCACATGTTTTTCGGCGACGCTTTCAAAATGCATTGGCAGTGCAGCTCCTTGCTGAACCTAATGAAGAGGTATTGACTAAAAGCCCAGTCTACTACCAGTCCGCATAGATAATTACCCATCGTCGAATCAAATCAGGCAAACCTTGTATCTACTTTGCTAATGAACCGCTTTGGTAATCGTTAAATGCCTGAACAATTTCCTGCTGAGTGTTCATTACAAAAGGCCCATGTTGGACAACAGGCTCTTCAATAGGTTTACCTGAGACCACTATAAACTTACAACCTGTATCAGCGGATACAGATAGCTGCTTGCCACTTTGTGACAAAACACCCAGCTCTCCCTGCGACACAATTGTTTCTTTGCTAAGTTCGCCGCTATTAATGACCACGCTTCCCTCGTACACATAAATAAAGGCAGCTTCATCCGAACCCAGTGCAATTTCCGAACTCCCGCTTCGTAGTGCAACGTCTAAAAAAGTAGGAGCAACCGCCGTTGTCTTCACAGGCCCTTTCACACCGTCAATTTCACCTGCTAACACTTTGATTACTGCATCTTGAATGTGTACTGTAAGCACACTATCTGGCTGTATGTCTTGATAGTTAGGCGCTGACATTTTCTCTACGGCCGGAAGATTCACCCACAGCTGAAAGCCTTGTAACAAGCCCTCCTCCTGCTCTGGCATTTCTTCATGTATTATGCCTCGACCCGCATTCATCCATTGAATGCCACCAGCATCAATAACCCCCTCATTGCCTACAGAGTCTTTATGGCGCATTTTTCCTGCAAGCATATAAGTAACTGTCTGAAAACCACGGTGAGGATGTGGTGGAAAACCAGCAATGTATTCACCTGGATTATCTGAACCAAAAAAATCCAACATTAAAAAGGGATCGAGGCGAGGTAGATCAGGTTGTCCGATAATACGTGTAAGGGACACCCCCGCGCCATCACTTGTTGGCATACCTGTAACCACTTTCTCTATCGATTTTTGTTCACTCACTTCCACTGACATAATGTGTATCTACCTTAAATCTTAACCTTCACTATCTTTTACGAGCTTCACGTTTAGCTTTTTGTATTACCGACCTTGGGTGCTTCAACGTCCCATTTTATCGCGACCGTGAGGCGACATAAGATCTTGCTCTGGCCCAACGGGGATTACCTGGGTTGGATTTATCATAGTATGGCTGTAGTAATAGTGCCTTTTGATATGGTCGAAGTTTACCGTTTCAGCAACACCCGGAACTTGATAAAGTTCTTTCATATAGCCGTAAATATTTGGATAGTCTGCAATTTGTTTTTTATTGCATTTAAAGTGCCCGTGATACACAGCGTCGAAGCGTATCAGCGTGGTAAATAAGCGCCAGTCAGCTTCTGTTATTTTGCTGCCAACCAAATAACGTTGTTTGCTCAACCTTTCTTCAACCCTATCTAGGGCGCAGAACAATGCAGTTACTGCCTCTTCATAGGCCTCTTGCGTTGTAGCAAATCCAGCTTTGTACACGCCATTATTTATGTCGTGATACACCATATTGTTGATGGCATCAATTTCTTCACGTTGGGCGTTAGGATAATAATCGTCTTCATTATCAGTCAGTGAATTAAACCCACTGTTAAAAATACGGATAATTTCAGCTGATTCATTATTAACGATAGTTTCTGTTCGTTTGTCCCAAAGGATTGGAACAGTGACACGGGTGGTTATCTCAGGTTCTGCCTTAGTATAAATTTGATGCGCATAATCGAAGTTATAAAGCTTATCCCCCGTTGATCCTGGGTAATCTTTAAACTCCCAGCCTTGACCAAGCATCTCAGGGTGTACCACCGAAACATCAATATGCGCCTCCAATCCCTTTAACTTTCTAAATATGAGCGCCCTGTGGGCCCAAGGACAAGCTAACGAGACATAAAGATGATAGCGACCAGATTCAGCGGGAAACGTGGAACCATCTTCATTACTAACTTTGTCACGAAATTTAGATGCTTGGCGCTCAAATTTCCCACCATTTTTGCTGGTGTCGTACCACTTGTCCTGCCATTTTCCATCAACGAGTAAGCCCATATGCCTGCCCCTTTTTATTACTTCGTTAAACAATGAATTCATTTAAACATGTATTGGGTAGAACGTATGTCGCTTAAAATCGGATTTATTATTCGAAAAAACTGGAGTGTATTGATCTTTAGTGTTCACTTTTGAGATGATGCGCGCCCTGCTAGCGTGTTTGAACGTTTTTGTGAAATCACACGCCTTTGAGTTAGTTTATTTTTAAGTGAAGTGAAACATGTCTGATGATCCACGTTTAGGCGGTATTGTGCGTTTGTATGGCGCACAGCAAACTAATAATTTAGCCAACAGTCATGTGGCTGTAGTCGGCATTGGCGGTGTGGGAAGTTGGACTGCAGAAGCACTAGCTCGTTCGGGCATAGGTACTATAACCCTTATTGATTTAGACGATGTTTGCGTAACTAATACAAATCGTCAAATTCACGCGCTTTCCAATACCATAGGAGAAGCAAAGGTCGACGCCATTGCATCGAGAATTCACTTGATAAATCCTGCTTGCAAAGTGAAATGTATTGAGGATTTTGTCACCCCAGACAATACGGCCACGCTTTTAACCAAAGAAATGCACGCTGTAGTCGATGCCACTGACAGTATTCGCGCTAAAGCGGCGATGATAGCTCACTGTAAACGCAACAAAATTCCCATTGTTACGGTTGGCGGTGCGGGCGGTCAAATAGACCCAACTCAAGTCACTAAAGGCGATTTAGCTAAAACAACACAAGACCCCCTAGCAGCTAAGCTACGCAGTGAGCTTAGACGTAACTATAATTTTAGTAAAAACCCAAAACGTCGCTTTGGCGTTGAGTGTATCTATTCAACAGAACAATTGCGCTACCCACAACCAGACGGCTCGGTTTGTTACAACAAATCTGCAATGGAAGGTGGTACTCGACTAGACTGTGCAGGCGGCTTTGGTGCTGTGGTCACGGTAACCGCCACCTTTGGTATGTTTGCCGCTGCAAGTGTAATAAATAGATTAACTGGACAAAAATAGACTTTGGCCGATAACTTGCGCACAATAGTCAAAAACTTATAACACCTTGTCTTAACGACTTTTTAAGCGTTAGCTTGTTATAACAAAAGTATCGGTGAGAAGGAGAACAACATGTCACCTGATGAACTCAATAAATTAATGGCAGATTGCGCGAAGGACGCTGTGGTAACAGCAACTGATGAGTTCGATATTGTACTCGACCACTCACCCGCTAGCGTAGCACTGGTGGACGACATTTTACTTAGTTTCGTAGATAAATATCACGATTTAGCGTTAGAAGATGAAGCAGTGTTCACCATCTGTAATATCTTTGGCGCTTACGTTGGAGAAATTTTAAAAGCGCAGCTAGATGGTGAATGGATTTACGATCAGTCAAATCCTAAAGCACCTGCCGTTTTTCTTCAGGTTGGTGAAAATACCTATGCCTTAGCGGGTATTTGCTATGAACGTCTGGTTAACGACAGTCAAATCAGCGTATTTGCCTACTATGAACAGGCGTTGGGGAACCACTTACGCAGCCACTAACGTTCTCACAGATTTTGCACTCAGTTTAACGTCTGTTCAATTGAGTGCATTAAATATATTTCCAATAAAGATGTTTTTGGAGAATGAGGTTCAGGGGTTAGGTGTTTCCCAATCCTCTACCATCCACTTTAAATGACGACTTTTTGAAATTGCGTACAAGGCTATACTGTAAAAAACGATTTTTACACCCGTAATAGTTTCAAACCCCCAGTGATGATGCATAGCGTAGTAAAGCTGAACACTCAACAATGCCAACACTCCCAATTGAGCCAGCGGAATAACCCATCGGCGCCATGCTAAAAAGCCTTTTTTCCACAAGCGATCTCGTTGACTAACCAAAGATAACGCAATTAACACAGGTAAACTTGCCGCTAACCCCAACCCTAACGTTTCCTTTTGTGGGTAAAAGAACGTAAGTAGCTCACTAGTTTGAGTGCGGGAAGCCAGAGAAAAGACGAACGCGAGCCAGTCAATGCATAGAAGTATAAACACGCTGTAAAGCCAACGGGGAGGAAGAATTCGCCCTGACTCATCATAAAAAGTTAGCGGTAATTTAAGCATGCATTCACTTCTATTTTATTAATTTGAACCCTAAAGAGCATTCAACTCTGATATGTTTACTTTCAAGAAGTGATAAATGTGGGGGTGAGTAAGGTGTTTTTAAACCTTGTTCGTGCCGCTTTTACAATGAAACCCGTGGCCGTTTACACTTGTTTTCACGTTTAGTGCCTAAATTACGGCTGTACTGTGAGAATGCGTCAATAATTTATATCTTGGTCGCTAATTATATATACTGCGTACAAGCGTGTTTTCCTGTATAATCCGCGGCCATTTTAAGCTCAGTCATTTTCCAGGTGATATTTTAGATGACAGTAGAAACGTTTAATCCAAACAAAGTAGTAAATAAAACCACCACGCTAGAAACGCCAGTGAAGGTATTAAGTGACAACAAACCTTCGCAACAAAGCAATGGCAGCAGAATTGGTTTTGTTAGCTTAGGTTGCCCTAAGAACTTAGTTGATTCAGAGCGTATTCTTACTCAACTTCGCACCGAAGGTTATGACGTAGTCCCTACCTACAACGATGCCGACTTGGTTATCGTTAACACCTGTGGATTCATTGACGCGGCGGTAGAAGAGTCATTAGACACTATAGGCGAAGCACTTAAAGAAAACGGCAAAGTTATCGTTACCGGGTGTTTAGGTGTTAAAGAAGACGAAATTAGAGAGCTTCATCCAAATGTACTGGCTATCACGGGGCCTCATGCCTACGAAACGGTAGTTGAGCAAGTACACGATCATCTTCCAAAACCCCAGCACAATCCGTTTGAAGACCTTATTCCTGATCACGGCGTTAAATTAACGCCTCGTCATTATGCTTACTTGAAGATTTCAGAAGGCTGTAACCACCGTTGCACGTTCTGTATCATTCCTTCTATGCGTGGCGACCTTGTCAGCCGCCCAGTGGGTAACGTACTCGATGAAGCTAAGCGTTTGAAAGATGCTGGTGTTAAAGAGCTATTGGTTATTTCACAAGACACTAGCGCCTATGGTGTTGATGTTAAGCATAGAACGGGCTTTTGGAACGGCATGCCGGTTAAAGCACACATGCAACAGTTGTGTGAAAAGCTGGGCGAAATGGGCATTTGGGTCCGATTACATTACGTGTACCCTTACCCGCATGTGGATGACCTAATTCCACTAATGAACGAAGGTAAAATCCTTCCTTACTTGGATATTCCGTTTCAACACGCCAACAAACGTATTCTTAAGTTAATGAAACGCCCAGGTAGTGCTGAGCGCGTGCTAGAGCGCGTTAAAAAGTGGCGCGAACAGTGCCCATCATTAGTCATTCGTTCGACATTCATCGTCGGCTTTCCGGGCGAAACGGAAGAAGAGTTTGAAGAGTTATTGGACTTCCTTCGCGAAGCGCAGCTTGATCGTGTTGGTGCATTCGCCTATTCCCCTGTTGAAGGTGCAAGAGCAAATGACCTCCCTGACCCAGTGCCAGAAGAAGTGAAACAAGCTCGCCTTGCACGGTTTATGGAAGTACAGGGCGAAATAAGCGCAGCGCGACTTCAAGCGAGAATCGGTAACGAATATCAAGTTGTTATCGACAGCGTTGATGCGGAAGGTGCCGTCGGCCGTACCTATGCCGACGCACCGGAAGTTGATGGTCTGGTTCATTTAAACGGTGTTTATGACGTAAAACCTGGCGATCGTGTATGGGCTGAAGTTATTCACGCTAACGAACACGACGTATGGGCAGTATTGTCTGAAGACCAAGACGAAGAAGACGCTGATTCAGCAAACTAATAGTAGGCCTGACAAGGCAGCTTAAAAATCAATCTTAACACGCCACTTATTTACGTGAAGAAATAAAAAACCTATAGGCTCGTCGCTGATAGGTTTTTTATTGCTTTAAAGCGGCAAGAGTTTGAAGTTCCCTACCAAGGCAACTCATCACCATTTGAATGGATGAAGCGACCTGCGTTAGATACATTTAGCTCATCTATGCGTTGTGACAAACGCTCAGCACAGGTATCAGCATCAATATCTCCCGCTCCATTCACCATTTCTGTTTGAACGAATCCAGGATGGAAAATACCTACTGCAATCCCCTTGGGTTTCAAATCATTCGCCATGGAAACTCCCGCCGCGTTTAGTGCGGCTTTGGACATTCGGTAGCCATAGTAGCCGCCTGACCCATTGTCTGCCATTGAACCCATGCGACTGGTTATCATGGCAATTTTACCGTCTTTTGCCATTGCGGGTAATAGTGTTTGAGTAACTAACAATGGACCTAATGCATTAACCCTAAATTGATAATCGATGGTATTTGGATCCCAATCGTCAATACTCTCTCGTCCGAGCACTCCGGCATTATTAATGAGCAAATCGATGTTAACGTCCATTAAAGGTGCAAGCTTTTCAGCCAACATTTCTGGTTGGGATACGTCCACACCTTTGATGATTGTCACACCAGCACTGTTTAGCTCGTCGCAACTGTTTCGACAGGTAGCATAAACTTTCGCACCACGTGCTTTATATTGCTTGGTGAGCGCAAGGCCTATGCCTCTGTTGCCACCGGTAATAACTACGTTCATAACGGTTCCCTTGTTACTATGTGTATGCGTTTAAAAGGTTTCACTCACCTTTTATAAGAACTGGCTGTTTAGATAAGGCTTGTTGCTAATTTACTACAAGGCGTCAGCCCTATTTCAGCACTCATTTCTTATTAACTTATAGTCTTTAAAAGACGTTCTAGATCTTCCGGGGTATCAATTCCAACTGGCGGTGGCGCTATCGCCACCTCACAGTGAATCTTATCGCCATACCATATGGCTCGAAGCTGTTCTAAGGATTCAATTTGCTCCAGAGAGCTAGGCGCATAAGCAACATATTGCTTAACGTATTCAGCACGATAGGCATAAATACCTATATGGCGTTTGTACAGCGACGTATTTGCAGATTGCGGCTTTGCCATCATGTGATCGCGTTCAAAAGGAATAGGAGAACGTGAAAAATAGATAGACTCACCCTTTTCGTTTACCAATACCTTAACGATATTGGGGTTAAACACATCCTCAACACGTTCAATAGGCGTAGATAACGTAGCCATCTGACACTGAGGCGCATTGGCAAGATTATCTGCAACCTGCCTGATGTTTTCGGCGGGAATAAATGGCTCATCCCCCTGTACATTAACCACAATAGTAGAACTCGCAATGCCTTCTTTTTCGATAACCTCGGCAATGCGCTCTGTTCCAGATTGGTGGTTGACAGACGTCATGCATACTTGAGCAAAACCTAGCACGACGTTTTGAATACGTTCATCGTCCGTGGCAACAATGACGTTATCCGCTCCAGCTTCTTTAGCACGTTCAACCACATGTTGAATCATCGGCTTTCCATCAATAAGCGCTAAGGGTTTGCCAGGAAACCGACTTGAGCCGTATCGAGCAGGGATCACAACTGTAAATGACATAACTTTATTTCGCCCTTATTTACCACTTAGTTTAACGTTTTATTACCGTGTCGCGTCAACATCGTCTAACGACAATGCTGTTGCTTTACTTTCGATAAGTACAGGGATGCCATCTTTAATATCGAAAGCCAATCTATCAAATCGACACACTAACTGGGTGCTATCATCACTCAGAACTAATTTTCCCTTACACACTGGGCAAGCCAAAACTTCTAAAAGCTTTTTATCAAAGGCCATTGTTATTATTCCTGTCCGTCTTGGTTGATCTTCAAACCTGCCTTGGCAAGTTTCACATTTACTAAATTAAAAAAGTCTGGCGCTAAATGCGCGGTAACAGGTAAAAACCAGCAGTCGTTATGAGCAAAAGGTGCAGCTTTAACGGCGTCTTTTTCTGTCATTAATACTCTGCCATTCGGTATGTCTGACCGTGTGATCGCATGGTGATCCGCCAGCGGTGTAGCTGAAGAAAGCTGGATACCCATTTCTTTAAGCTGAGAGAAAAAACGCTGAGGTGAACCTATTCCAGCAATTGCGTTGCACGGCACTTTTTGTATCTCTTCAAGGGGACTGGTTCTTACTCTGTTTGAAACAGAGGTGAAGTCCCCAGCTACTAAGGTCATTAGATATTGAGGCGCTACAGCATGGCTAAATGTCGGCATTGAACGGCTATTATGTACTAGCGCATCAACGGTACCAAGGCGCCATTGTCCTTCGCGAAGTGGCCCCATTGGCAGCAAATAACCACTGCCTACTTTTCTATCGTCCATCACCACAATTTCAACGTCGCGATGAAGTGCGTAATGTTGAAGGCCGTCATCACAAATAATTAAATCGCAGTGTAATTCGTCACTTAAGTACGCGGCTCCACGTGCGCGGACTGGATCGATAACAACGTCGCACTGGCTTCTAATGGCCAGTAAACGAGGTTCGTCACCCACTTCAGACGCATCATCTTCGCCTTTCACTAATCGCGGGTATTCTGGTGATTTAGCGCCATAGCCACGACTTAAAATACCGACCTTAATGCCCTGCTTCTGGTAATAATCGGCTAAAGCTAATACGACTGGCGTTTTTCCGTTGCCGCCCACTGATATGTTGCCAACGACAATCACGGGAGCGTTAACCTTAAAGGCCTTTTTGAGTCCAATTTTAAAAAGTAACCGGCGAATTGCCGAAATAAAGTAGAACAGCAGCGCAAATGGTGAGAGCAGCCACACTAAAGGATGGCCGAAATACCATTTATCGTGCTTGGTTTTGCTTTGTGATTGACTCACTTAGTCTCACCAAATTGCAACGCGTGCAGTTGCGCGTAGTGACCACCTTTTTCAAGCAATTCGTTGTGTTTACCTTTTTCAATAATGCGCCCCTGCTCCACTACCATAATGCAATCTGCGTTTTCGATGGTAGACAAGCGGTGCGCCACAACAATGCTCGTGCATCGTTTTTGCAGCGTTTCTAATGCGTCTTGGATCAAACGCTCAGATTCTGTATCAAGGGCAGATGTCGCTTCGTCAAGAATAAGTATGGGCGCTTCGGCGAGTATCGCCCTTGCAATGGCAATACGCTGACGCTGACCACCCGAAAGCATTAAGCCGTTTTCACCAATAACCGTATCTAACCCTTCAGGCAAGTTTGATAAGAACTCTTCAACATGCGCCATCTTTGCCGCATTCTCGATGTCTTTACGTGATACGTTTTGGCGCGCACCATAAGCAATATTGTTAGCTATGGTATCGTTAAATAGCGTAACGTTTTGCGATACCACGGCAAACTGCGCCCGCAGATCTTTAAGATCAATATCGTTGAGCGCCGTGTCATCCAAGCGAATTTCACCTTCTTGCGGTACATAAAAGCGTGTAAGCAGCGACGAGATGGTCGATTTACCACTTCCCGAGCGCCCTACCAAAGCAATCGACTGCCCAGGGTTTGCGATAAAGCTCACATTCGATAACGCGGGCGTCTGTTTTCCTGGATAAGAGAACGTAACGTCGTCAAATTCAATTTTTCCTGTTGCGCGCTCTACTTTGGTTTTCCCTTTATCTTCTTCGTCTGCTTCATCAAGAATTTCAAAAATACTGGCGCAGGCTGCCATACCTTTTTGAAATTGGTTATTAATGGTAGTGAGCTGTTTAAGAGGTTTAAGCAGCATCACCATACAAAAGACCACATTAATAAATACGCCTGCTGTAAGCTTTTCAAGCATACCGGGCGTGCTGGCAATAAACAGAACGACAGCGAGGGCAATTGACGCTATTACTTGTATTGAAGACACACTCAAAATAGAGGTGACATTCAACTTCATTGACTGTTGACGGTTGTGATTGTTTTTCTGCTCGAAACGCTTTTGCTCTATTTCTTGACCGCCAAACATGATCACAACTTTGTGACCTTTCACCGCTTGCTCTACCGACGATGTTAGGTTGCCCATTGATTGTTGAATGTTTTTACTTACAACGCGAAAACGCTTACTGACGATAGAAACAATCACCGCCACAATCGGGCCAATTAAAAGAAATATGAGAGAAAGCTGCCATGAGTAATAGAACATGACACACAGCAAACCGATGACCAGTGCGCCTTCCCTCACCAATGTTAGCAGCGCCTTACCAGATGCATTAGCCACTTGCTCTGTGTCGTAGGTGACTTTACTGATAAGCCCGCCAACCGCATGATTATCGTGAAATGCCACTGGTAGATGAATGTATTTTTCAAACAACTGCTGGCGCATGCGCATTACCACCTGAGCACCAATCCAGCTTAGCGTGTAACTACCTAAAAAGTTGAAAACACCCCGTAACAAAAAGAGCGGCACAATCGCATATGCGGCTAGACGCAGGTAGTCATGGTCGTTTTTCCCCAGTGATTCATCAATCATTGGCTGAAGCTGGGAAAATACGAAGGTATCTACCGCGGAATAACCAATCATACCAATGATGGCAAAAACGAAAGGCACTTTATACGCTTTAAGGTACTGTAAAAAGCGTTTAATTTGATAATCCGAGTTGTCGGCTTGTTGCATGTAGTTTTTTTAACCTGTTTGAAACGTTAACAAAAACGCGTTGGAAGTATTGTACTCGTTCTCGCTCTAATTCACTAATATAGCGGCAAAATTGGTTAGTCTGCCAACTAAGTGAATAATGTGTGGCCACTTCATACCTATTTAAAGGTATTCGTGCACATCTTCGTTTCGTTACAAGCTAATATTTTTGGCATTTGGCGATATTACTTAGTCTTTGAGGTGTCGCGGTGCTATGCCTGGTAAATACCAGCGTTTATTCAACGTTCCACGTTGGGAATCTATATGGAAAGAATCCTTATCGAAGGTTGCGCTTATATATCCGTGATAGCTTGTTAAATATTGCGTTACGCCTAAACGCTCGTAACGTTTAGCCACAACATACGCAGGAAACTGCCATCGATTCTCATAACCTTGCGTAAAAATCACAGCTTTTGGTGCAACGTGTTCTATAAAAACATTAGTAGAAGACGTTTTGCTTCCGTGATGCGGCGCAATAAGAATGTCGGCAGTTAGATTTGTAGAACTCGCTAAAGTATCCATTGAAGCGCTCTCTGAAAAACCATCCTTGATTTCACGGGTTATCAACGCGTACTCGCTTGTTTTCTCAATGTCACCAGGAATTAACACGCTACCAGAGTCGCTTGTTATTTTAACCACACACGACATGGCATTGTTGTCTTCTTTGTTGCCATTTGGCGGCCATAGAAAATAGATTGTTAAATTCTGCCAGCGTATACGCTTTCCTCGCTCACAACCTAATGTTGGTGTGTAGAAAGTAGCTTTTTTAGCTAAGGCGTGTTGTTCAATGGCTACTGCGCCACCTGCATGATCGTTGTCACTATGCGTATGAACTACAACATCTATATTCGAAATATGCTTACTTTCTAAAAAAGGTAAAAGGTGTTTCGTTGCAGTATGAGCATTGCCATTAAACTGAGCGCCAGAATCAATAATCATAGCCCGACCTCCCGCAGTCACTGCAATAGCACTGGCCTGGCCCGCATCAAATACATGCAGCGCCCATATCGATTCATTGATAGGTAACCACTTTTGAAAAATGCTTAGCGATGGGAGCAAGAGAAGTGCTACGCAGATAGCTTTGTACCGCCATGTTGGCAAAAGAAAAATAAACAAAGCGACAATTAGACAAAGTGCCGCACCACTACTTACGTAAAAATTGATAGCGCTCCCAGAAAACTGACTAAGAACGTTCAAAAGCGATAACAAATACCCTAAACACACATCACTGTAATGCATAAGCATGCCCGTAACTTGTTGTGCGAAAGGCAACTCAGCAAAATGAAGGACTAACAACGAAATTAAACAAATAGGTAAAAGTAACGATATGACGGGCAAGGCGATTAAGTTGGTAACAACTGCAACAAAACTGGCGCTACCAAACCATATTAGGGTTAGCGGCATCATTATTACGGTAAGTGCTACTTGTAGTTTAAACAAAGACACATACCATGGTGCTCGCTGTAGCCCCCAAACAACAACTAAAAACCAAATGCACAGTACAGCCCCTATGCTCAAGTAAAAGCTAGCGCTTAATATAGAGAGAGGAAACAGCAACAAGCTCAAAGTAAGCATTGTGAGCGCAACATTTACTGGCCGCCATGCATGTCGAGAAAGAGACAGCACGCTCCCCATAGTTACCAGTATCAGCGCACGCACAACCGGCAATGCGCTTCCACTAAGCAACGCGTAACAAAAACAAGCAGCGATAAGCACACAAAGCACAGAGGCTCTAATGGGCGCGCTGGTTTGAAACATCTTACTTATTTGCTGCTCTCTGTTCTTTCGACCTGTTGCCGGATAGTTGATGGAGGCTGAACGTACTAACCAATCTTTCGCTCTGCCTAATAGGCTAGTAACATGCGTGAGTAAAAATATAACAGGGTTAAAAAACAATAAGCAGATCCCAGCGATAAGTGATAGATGCATGCCTGATATACTAAACATGTGCCCAGTGCCGGTGCGTTGTAACAGCGTCCAATCACCCAACGTAAAGCCCGTTTTATCCCCTAGCAGCAATGCGCGCCACCATTTTTCATGAACAAGGTCTAGCTTCTGCAATGTTGTAGCAAGTTCATAACGCACTGAGTGATTATGTTTTGTTTTATCGTGCTCTATCGACTTGATATAGCCAGTTGCATGAATAAATTGGCTAACCAACTGCTGTTGTCGGCTAGCTCCAACAGGATTAGCCGTACCGTATGCAGGTTTAAGTTTTACAATTGCGGTGAAGGTATCGCCGTTGTGCAAACAATTTAATTTCACCTGGGACGGAGAAACTGATTGAGGCCGCACGCCTATAGTCCCCTGTTGAGCATATGCGATTTTCTTGTTGGCTAAGCCTTGGCTTTTTCGATCATTTGGGAATTCATAACGTTGGTGAGTAAGACGAGCTTTGAAATTAAACGTGCTAGTTAAAACACGCTTAGGCAAAGGGGAAAGTATACCCTTTTCTAAAAATGTCGCTGTGCTTTCACGGTTGACCGACTCAATAGCGACAACATACTGATAAGTCGCTTCCGGTACCCTAGCTGTGCCGAAGACACATCCCCCCGACAAAACTCTACCTGAAATTGTGACATCTTGTTGAATTTTCCCTTGGGGCAGTTGCCAAGCGTAGTAAAAATGCCCTACACTCGCCACCCAAAGTACTCCAGACAGCAGTCCGCTCACTGCCCAACATAGCAGCTCCTCTGGAAATACATGATGTTCAGCGGGTTTTGTCGTCGAAATGAATATAATGATAGTCACAGATGTAATTAAAATGGCAATCATCAATGCCATGCTGTGAGTACTTGGAAGTTTTTGCCAGAAAACTGCACTTATTGCGCTGGCGCAAAAACAGCTTAAGCAAATTGTGATACGATTGACCATGTTTTCACGTAGCAATTGACAGTGAGTGAATGTGGGTGGTGCAAATTCATGTTGCGCAATTCCGTTTACTGTTATTTTTTCTGTCTTTTTTGATTTTATTTTCGAGATGCATTGATATTTATGCCTAAGAAATTTATCCGACGTTTTTTGCCAGATCACCAAAGCATTAAGCAAAACAAAGCTTTAAAAATTTTTGGTAGCGTATTGCACGAGCCCAATCTTTGGCATTTAAACCGTCGTTCTGCATCTGGTGCATTTGGCATAGGTTTATTTTTCGCGTTTTGGCCGGTACCGTTTCAAATGTGGCTTTCTGCCGGTTTAGCTATTCCATTTCGAGCAAACCTGCCCTTATCTGTTGCAACTGTTTGGGTGACTAATCCATTTACTATTCCGCCTATATTCTATGGGGCTTACAAGGTTGGTACTACTGTACTTGGGACCAAGCCTGAGCATTTTGAATTTCAGTTTAGTTGGCAGTGGGTTGTAGAAAGTATTAATACTATCGGCCCTGCATTTTTAGTCGGGTGTGGAATTTGCTCGGTCGTGTTTGGACTAGCGGGTTATTTCTCTTTGAACTGGGTTTGGCGCTTTCAAGTGAAAAAAGCCTGGGAAAGACGCAGACAAATGCGGAATCAAGAAGCCCACTAGCGTGAGAGCCCTACACTTGAGGGTTTGTAGAAATGTTTACCTTTTCTCAAGCCCCTTACAACGTTCAGTACAAAGTACGCCGTAAAAGACAGAGCAAGAATTACAAAAAACGCCACTTCGTAGAAGTGGCGTTTTTTATTGGTAACAATCAATATGAGTTCGGCGTTAATTTATTCAGGAAAACCATTACGCCGAGCTCTGTTATTGAATTTAAGCCAGACAGGCTACTTTTCATGCTCTGATAAAAAAGCGATAAGCGCAGCTTCGTCCCATACCTCCACATCTAGCTCTTGTGCTTTGGTTAGCTTGGAACCCGCTTTTTCTCCTGCAACTAGGAAGTCGGTATTCTTACTTACCGAGCCTGCCACTTTTGCACCAAGTAACTGCAAACGGGCTTTCGCATCAGAACGCCCCATTTCGCTAAGCGTACCGGTAATAACGCATGTTTTGCCTTCAAGAGGCAAATTATCCGAATCTGGCTTTTCAATAGCTGGCCAATTAATTCCTTCTTTTAATAGCGCATCAATAACATCGGTATTGTGTGACTCGTTAAAGAAATTGAAAATGTGGGTAGCCACCACTTCACCAACGTCTTGGACTTCAACCAGTGCTTCAAGCGACGCCTCGCGAATAGCCTCCAAGGTTTCGAAGTGCGCAGCCAAGTTTGCCGCAGTAGCTTCGCCAACCTCACGGATCCCCAATGCGTATAGGAACTTGGCAAGCGTGGTTTGCTTTGAAGCTTCAAGCGATGCCAGTAGCTTACTGGCAGACTTTTCAGCCATGCGTTCCAGCCCAACAACATCGCCTAACGAAAGCGTGAAAAAGTCGGCGGGACTATGCACAAGATCAGCGTCAACTAACTGATCGACTAACTTGTCGCCCAGACCATCAATATCGAATGCTTTACGCGAAGCAAAATGCTTAAGCGCCTGCTTGCGTTGTGCTGCACAAATTAACCCACCGGTGCAACGGGCAACCGCTTCGTCTTCTAGTTTCTCAACCTGCGAGTCACACACTGGGCATTGGCTTGGGAAGGTAATGTCAGTTTCGCTACCTGTGCGATTAGCTTCTACCACAGATACCACTTGAGGAATTACGTCACCCGCACGTCGAATTACCACGGTGTCGCCAACTTTAACGCCTAATCTGGAAATTTCGTCCTGATTGTGAAGAGTAGCATTAGATACTGTAACTCCGCCTACAAACACGGGCTCTAAGCGGGCAACCGGCGTGATCGCACCAGTCCTTCCTACCTGAAACTCAACGTCCAGTAACTTAGTCACTTCTTCTTGCGCAGGAAACTTCTGCGCAATGGCCCAGCGAGGCGCTCGAGCCACAAATCCAAGGGCATTTTGCAGGTCAATACGGTTGACCTTAAACACAACGCCATCGATGTCATACGGCAAACTGTCGCGCTTTTCCAAAATGTGGTTGTAGTATGCCAAGCAGCCCTTACCGCCCTCGGCGGTGTCAATATCAGGGCACAGCGGCAGCCCCCAATTACCCAACTGCTTAAGGCGCTCGCTGTGTGTTGTGGGCAGTTCAAAACTTTCGGGTTGAACAACGCCTAGCGAATAAGCATAAAACATCAGCGGGCGCTTGGCCGTAATTTTAGAGTCTAACTGTCGTAAACTGCCAGCCGCAGCATTACGAGGGTTCGCAAAAACCTTACCACCCGTTTCTTTTTGATGTTCGTTAAGTTTTGCAAAGCCCTCACGAGGCATAAACACTTCACCGCGCACTTCTACGCGCTCAGGATAATGCTCACCACGAAGCGTTAACGGCACATTTGAGATAGTACGCACGTTAGCCGTGATATTCTCGCCTACCTGGCCGTCACCACGGGTGGCAGCACGCACTAATTCGCCATTTTCATACAGAATACTTACCGCTAAACCATCTAGCTTGGGTTCGCAGCTAAAATCTAACGTTGCCGAATCTTTTAGTCTGTCTTTTAAACGTTTTTCGAAGGCAAGCAGTGATTCTTCATCAAAGGCGTTATCCAGCGACAACATAGGAACATCATGGGTAACTTGTTCAAAGGCCGATAACGCTGCGCCCCCTACTTTTTGACTGGGAGAATTTGGGCTTTGAAGCGTAGGATATTGTTTTTCTAGCGCAATAAGCGCCTGCATATCTCTATCATATACTGCATCAGGAACCGAAGGGTCATCCATCACATAGTACTGATAGTTGTACTCATTAAGTGTGTTGCGAAGTGTTGCTATTTGTTGCTTTGCTTGTTCTAAAGAATCTGACATGGAGTTGTTGTCACGCCGTTTAAATAGTTAAAAGTATTACAATTCGTTGCCAAGGCCTATTCGCCCAAGCCGCTGTATGTTTCAAATGGGCTGCAAAAATCTGATCTATTTCAGTCAGGTTGTGAAACGAACAGCCACGCTACAATGCTATGGCTTGCTAGCCCTTGTTATACATCAAAGATCAATAGACCCTAATCAACAGAAAAGGACCTGGGTATGAGCCAAGTCCTTTTTTGTTTTTGCACCTACATGAATAATCCACAAGATTGAGGCGCAAGTGATAAATTAACGCTAGCTGCGCGCAATCATACGCTTGCGCTCGAACTCACGAATTTTCTCGACGTATTGCTGTAAGCCCTGCTTCGTTAATACGCTTCGGCGCCCATCAAGTACTTGTGCGCCGAACTCATCTGCCAATTTGCGGGCTGCATTGTGCATCATGTTAAACACTTGATGAGGGTCACCCTCAATAGGCAATATCATAAACAGTGAAATACCTTGGGTTTCAAAGTTCTCTAGGTTATCAATATCGAAAACCCCAGGCTTAAACATGTTAGCAAGACTAAACAATACTGGCCCTTTGCCATTTGAGTTTACGTGGCGGTGGAAGATGTCTTGATCGCCAAATTTAAACCCTAATGTTAATAGCATAGGTAATAGTGCAGCGCCTGAAATGGGCTCGCCTTCTGGCGTTCTTACATTTAATACTAAAACCTCGGGTTCAATCGACGACTTAGCGGTCTTTGGTGTACTTCCAGCACCATCAATGCCTGATTCATTAGCACTAAAGCTTTCATCGCCAAAATCAGCGCTAGCTGCTTCGCTGGTGTCAAAATCAATACGCATTTGATCGTCACCAAAATTCGGCTCTTCACGTCTTCTCACTGGCGTTTTGCTTCGTTTGTTACGTGCAAAACGTCGCGGCTGTTCATTTTCTTCATGAACATCGCTGGATGAAACAGACTCTCCGGGTGCATCTAAACTAAAATCAGCAACTTCTCTTTCGTTTTTAGCCGGCGGCTGCACTGTTTCAGGCTCTTCCTCCAGCGTTGGGTCGATATAAAACTTCTGTGCAGGACGAACTGGCTCTGCACGCCCTCTTTCTTGATGACCGCCCGCCTGACTCTGAATTGGGTCATGCGATTGCGCGTTATCCGCTCTCTCTTGATTACTTGGAGTATTTGGCTGTTCGCTTTCTTCACGCTGAGCATGCGACGCTAAAGACGTTTCCTCTTGCTCTTCGCCTTCACGAAGTAAGAAGCCTGGAGGTTCAGGGAACGCGGCAAGGTTTTCGTCGCCCCTGTTAGCACCTTTTGTTGATGCGCCGTCGGGACGAGCTTGCCCTTTCATGTGTGGCTTCGGATTCGTAACCACAGAGCCATAGAGCTTTGGTGCTTTCTCAGCTTCTTCTTTCCCGTCAGACGGCATAGCTGAATTACCAACGCTGCTTGGGCGTTTACCCGCATGCTCACCGTGTGCGCCCTCTTTTCCATCACCGTGCTCTTTTGACGTGGCATGTTGAGACAAGCTATCGTCGTCATCAGCTTCTTCGCTGCTGTAAGCATGTTTTTCATTGATGTCGTGATGTGCAGGGCCATTTGCCGTATTCGTTGATACGTTGCTTGCAGCCTCATGCTCTTGGTTTTGTGATTTGCTAACCACGCGCACCGCGCCAATGCCAAGCTCGTCAAAGCCTTCTTGCTCGTCAGACTCGAAATCATTGTTATCATCTTGCCACTGACGGGGCTCTAAGCGCTCTTTTTCCGAAGGCTTACTGTTTTTACGAATTTTCCAAATACCATGGGCAAGCACTGCGATGATAAAAACCGTGCCTCCAAGGAGTAAAAATAGACGTAATTGATCTTCCATTTAATTTCTTTCGCCCTTTGTTATGCTTCTGCGAAGGCTACAGCCTCGTCCACATCTACCGCCACCATGCGCGAAACTCCCGGTTCCGCCATGGTAACACCGGTGAGGTGACTGGCCATTTCCATCGCTATTTTATTGTGGGTGATATAAATAAACTGCACTGTTTGTGACATTTCTGACACTAAGTTACAAAAGCGCCCTACATTTGCATCATCCAATGGTGCATCTACTTCATCCAGCAAACAAAATGGAGCCGGATTTAATCTGAAAATAGCAAACACCAATGATAAAGCGGTTAGTGCTTTTTCTCCACCGCTTAAGAGGTGAATCGTACTATTTTTCTTACCAGGGGGGCGAGCCATTATCGTCACCCCAGTTTCTAACAAATCGTCATCGGTAAGCGCAAGATACGCCGAACCGCCCCCAAACACTTTGGGAAATAACGATTTAAGGTCTTCGTTAACCTGTTCAAAGGTGGTAGAAAAGCGCGTGCGGGTTTCTTTATCAATTTTACGAATGGCCGACTGTAGCGTTTCCAAGGCTTCAGTAAGGTCGTTGTGCTGTGTATCTAAATGTGACTTTCTTTCCGACTGGGTTTCATACTCTTCAACTGCGGCTAAGTTCACTGCACCTAAGCGCTGCAAATTAGCCTGCGTTTTTTCAAGGTCTTCTTGCCAGCGCTTCTCTTCGGCATCTTCAGGTAAGGTTTCTAGAATGCTCTTCAGCGACTGCTGCGTTTCATCAAGCTGTTCTAAAATCGTATTCGCACGTACCCGGTAGCCTTCAATATCGATATTAAGTTTATCGATGTTTGCCTGTCGCGTTTGAATGTCTTTACCCAGAGCTTGATGCCCTTTTTCGGCTTCTCGCAACCACTGCTCTATATCTTCAAGACTACTTTGCTTAGCACTTTTCAGTTGTTCTAATTCCGCTTTGTTTTCCAACAGCGACTGAAGCTCTGCTTCTTGAATTTCTTCAGGAGACGTCAGCTGTGTAAGTTCTTTTTGTAATCTTTCTTTGTTTTTTATGTACTCTTCACGCTGCTGAAGGTTACGCGTAACCTGTTGACTGTATAAATTCTGATGGTTCTCTAATTGTTGCTTCTTAAGTGCAAGCTCATGATTTTGCGATGTTAATGTATCAACTAACGCGCGTAGTTCTGATGTAGTTCGCTCATTTGCATCACGCTTAGCGTTCACATCGTCAATGTGCACTTCGTGTTCAAGTATTTGTGCCTCTTGAAGCTCTAACTTTTCCGAAAGTTGGGCTAGTTGCTCTTCTTCTTTCGCTAACATTAACTCTTGCTTTGCTAACTCGTCATTAAGTTTGGCAGTGCGTGTTGACTGTTGCTCTTGCTGCATTTCAAGCAAAGAAAGTTTATTTTTAATCTGTGCGCGCTGGTTTTCTTTTTCACCCAAGGCGCTCTGAATAGACTGCTTTTGCGCTTCGCTCTGTTCAAGTGCCTGTTTGGCGCACTCTAATGAATGCTCAATCTCATCTATAAGGCTTTCAGTTTCTTCAATGCTGTCTACTAGCCCCTTAATTTTGTTCGCCCGCTGCAAAGCACCGTCGCTTGCTTCGCCAGGTTTCACTACCCACTGTGAACTTGCCCACAACCCTGAAGGCGAGATTGCGCTAGTAAACCCCTTGGCTATGCCTTCAGGTTCATCTTCTTTATCAAGAACGCTTACAAAAGCACTTTCAATCGTTTCCGCAAGTTCGTCATCGTTGCTACAAAGGTAAATGTCATTAAAAAATGCGGGAACACGCTGTGTTGACGGTTCATTAGTGCTAGATTCAGTTAATAGAGCGTGTGCTAATGAACCCGATCTGGCAGTGCTTACAAACGCCTTATCGGTAAACACTTTAATGCCGCTTGGCAAATTATCTTGGTTTTGAAGCAATGCCTGTATGTCATGGCTTTTGGCAACAACGGGGTCTTTTGCGTGTTGTAAAATCGATTCTACGCAAGGTGCAAGAGTTTGGTTAGAGCTAAACTGCTGCCACAGCTTTTCTATCCCGTCTAACGTTACGTCTTCATTATTTGAGGCATCTTGTTGAAGCGCTTCTAGCGCAGCTTTTGTGGACAGTGCAGTTTGTAACTGGCCCTGGGCATCACGGCGCTTCGCTTCTATAGCGTTGACTTCGCCTTGTTGCTGCGACACCTTTTGATTGGACTCTTGAAGTAATTGCTTAGCTTCATCAATGTCAAAATCGAGTTCGCTACATTGCTCTTCTAAAAGTGTTATCTGACTGGCAAAATCTTCTTCATCTAGCTGTTTTAGCTCGTCTTGTAGTTCGCTGATACGCTGAGAAGTGCGTAACTGCATGCTCATCGTTGACTGAATTTGGCTATGGCATTGCTGAACATTCTGACGAAGTTGATTGTAGGTTTGTTCTTGCGCTCGCGCTTGTGCGTTAAATTCTCTTAGCGCTTGTTCAGCGTCTTCAAAACGCTCTTTGGCATGCTCTAACTCTGCTTCCTTAAGGGCAAATTCAGGCTCAATGTTTTCAAGCGCCTCGTTTGATACCGCAAGCGCTTCCTGTGCCTCATCAATAGAGTGGTTAAGCAATTCGTGTTGCTCGCTAATTCGTGCTAACTCTTGCTCTACCTGACCTTTGCGTTGTTTTGCGTGCAGCGCATTTTGCTCTAGTCGCGTTATTGCGTTACTGGTAGTAAACAGCTGCTGCTGAAGATCATCTATCGTTTGTTTTGTTTCCAGCTGCTTAGTTTTGTACGACTCAAGCCCAGCTTCGTCGCCCTGTAGCCGGGCAACTAAGTCATCCACTTCTAACTGGAGTGATTGCTGCTGTTTTTGCAGCGCTTCAATATGTTCACTATTTTTCAGAAAACGAAGGGCTGCTAACTGGCCTTTCAGCTCTCTGGCTTGTGCACGTAGCGTTTTGTAACGAGTAGCCGCGGCTGCCTGACGCTGTAATTTTTCGAGCTGCTTGCCTAATTCGTCGCGCACATCATTCAAGCGTTCAAGGTTATCTTGCGTGTGCCTTATACGGTTCTCTGTCTCTCTGCGGCGCTCTTTGTACTTTGAGATACCCGCGGCTTCTTCTATGAATACACGCAAATCCTGTGGCTTAGATTCAATAAGCCGAGAGATCATACCTTGCTCAATGATGGCGTAAGACCGGGGGCCTAGCCCTGTTCCTAAAAACAGATCGGTGACATCACGCCGGCGACATTTAGTGCCGTTTAGAAAATAGGTAGAGGTGGCGTCCCGTGTAACTAAGCGTTTAACAGATAGCTCATTGTAGTTGGCAAATTCACCTGCTATCCGCCCTGCACTGTTGTCGAAAACAAGTTCAACGCTACATTGCCCCACTGGCTTACGAGACGAAGAGCCATTAAAAATCACGTCGGTCATTGCATCGCCGCGTAAGTTTTTGGCAGAACTTTCACCTAAAACCCAACGTACAGCATCAATGACATTCGACTTGCCGCAGCCGTTAGGGCCTACGATGGCGGTCATTTCGCCGGGGAATGGAATGGTAGTTGGCTCAACAAAGGACTTGAAACCCGCGAGCTTAATCTTTTTAAGCCTCACACATCATCCCTCTTAAACACAAAGCTGCACGCGGTATCGCCTTGATATTAGCCAGAAACCAGCTAACCATCGGCTGAAATAGCAGTTGATGTAGAAATGATGCAATCACACGGAAGATTCTTTTGTTATTATGCTTCGACTCTACCAAATCTAACAGCTTGTAACAATTACCATTTCACTGAGTTAGGCAGAGAATACGCCAAGCGCGTATGATAGAACAGATAGTTAACAAACACAGCGTTTCAAACGCGAAGGAGTACGAATGAGTTCAGGCGGTGTACATTATTTCTTTGAAGGCTTTTCGCTTATAAAAACCAAAGGATTAAAGCGTTTTGTTTTTGTACCCCTAACAATAAACTTAGTGCTTTTTTCTGTGGCTTTTTACTTCTTATTTGGCCAAATAGAAATGGGCATCGCTTATGTGATTGACCTTGTACCTGAATGGTTAGGCTGGATCAAAACAGCGATCAGCTTTTTCTTGTGGCCCCTAGCAGTCATCAGCGTATTGCTCATTTTCGCACTCATCTTTGGTACACTCGCAAACTGGATTGCAGCGCCGTTTAACGGTGTGTTATCAGAAAAGGTTGAGCGTCATTTAACGGGTCAAGATTTAGGTGACGAGGGCGTGATGTCTTTAGTTAAAGACATTCCTCGAACAGTAGGCCGCGAACTCACAAAGCTCGTTTGGTATTTACCTCGCGCTATTGGTTTTTTGTTATTGTTCTTTTTCCTGCCCATTATTGGGCAAGTCTTGTGGTTCTTATTTAACGCCTGGATGATGGCAATTCAGTACTGCGATTACCCATACGACAACCACAAAATAGATTTTACGCGCATGCGCCTGCACCTTGGCGAACACAAAGGGAAAGCGATGACGTTCGGAATGATGGTGAATATATTCTCACTTGTTCCCGTGGTTAACTTTATCGTTATGCCCGTAGCAATTTGTGGTGCAACGTCTATGTGGGTAAGAGAGCTTAAAGATACACTCGCTAAATAGTGGCGAGTGTATTGTTTTAGTAATGACAGCTATGGTTATTTGCCACCAGTAAACGCTTCGTATTCAGCTAACCAGTGTGCGGCTTCTTTTTGGTTGCCGCTATTGTGGAATGCCTGGAAGAAATTCATTGAAATAGGTCGCTGGGCATTTTGTTTTTCCAGCTGCTGCTGCCACAGTACCAAATATAAAGGCGGGATCACGCCGCTATCGTGATGTTCCATAAAGGTAATTCTGCGGCTGGGCTTATAGCTGTTTTCCCCCAATACGGTGCACGTTTTGGCGCGTGCAATAATGGTTGCAGGATCTATCTCTAGCCAATTTTCGACCGTTTTGTGAGGTGCATACCAGTACTCAGAATCTACGATTAGGTTTGGTGGTGCAAAATCGCTTATTCCATCTTCATCGCACAGCCTATTCGCCATGCCCTTGCCAATAGGATATTCGTCAGCGAAGCCTGCGAAGTGCGCTAGCTCATGAACAAACACTGAATAAGCGTCACTGATGTCTAAGTACATTACGCCGTTTTGAACATTTGCCTTACCCTGCTCTGCCACTACTACTGCATGACTAAATTTCTGCTTTTTCGCAATGCTTGCCAAAGGAGTAATACTACAGCCTAAGATCCCAGCGTTCTTATAATCCGGATCGCAGCTTAGTACATCGGGTTTAAGCCAAATAGGCGGGGCCAGGCAAATAGAAAGGTTCTGCAGGCGCTTGTCGTCATTGAATGAGTTATAAAGACTATGAGCACGCATGATAGTAGCTAAACTGGTAGCAAAAGGCTGAATACGCTGAAGGCATTTCCCTTCATTCTCCCAGTTAAATGAAGGAGACTGCTTTAGTGCTTGCTCTATAGAATACGGCGTGTAGAGATTGATGGCCTCTAAGGCTTTTTCAGCTTGAAGATGCCCTTTCTTCGCGGCAAAGCTAAAATGCTGCTTGGCCTCAGAAAATTCCCCTTCGTCCCACAGAAGGCGAGCATACTTAAATGCACTCTGCATGTCTAAGGTTGCCGTTGCTGCGAGCAGCGGTTTCGCTAATTGTTGTTGCCCGTGTAGAAGATACCAATCGGCCAATGCAGCCTGTGCGGGTACGTAGTTTTGTGAAGCCGCGCGTACCAGCCACTTCTCACGTTTTTCTGGCGAATCGGTAGACATTGCAAACGCAAGCTGTGCTTCTGCGACCTCGCCGAGCGCCGCTAAGCGCATAAAGCGCTGTGACGCACCTTCTTCACCTAATATTTGGTACAGCAGCCATGCAGCGTCTGCGTTTTCAAGATTAACTAGCTTCTCTAGAAAATAGATTGCAGTGGTTTCATCAATATAGTCAGTAGCAATGAAGCCTGCGTTATACGCACGCTCAAATTCACCGAGCAAGCGTGCCTGTGCATTTTCACTGCCCTGCTTTGCAGCTAACCAAAGTAGCGCTAGTGCATCATGCTTAAGGTGATAGTTAGAATAATTGAAACGTTCGGTATTAGCCGAAGTTTGAGCGTCGGGAGAAGATTCTGTGCTGTCCTGTCCGCTAACCTGTGCCATGCCGTCGGCAGTATTTACTGAAGCAGAGCTCGCCTTTTCAGTTGGGTCGCTATCTGACACTAGGCTTGCCGGCGCAAGCACCTTGCTTGCATTAGCAATTAGCTGCGGGACATAGCGTCCGCTATCGCCCGCAACTATGAGCAGTGCGAACACTGCTAAAAATAAGCCTCGCATAACGCTTGCTGTTTACTCTTCGCTAACCAGATCGCTGCTAGCTAGTTCACGCAAACGGTTAAGTTCCATTCGTGCGTAGCGGTGTTCAACGTAATCAAATACATTGGTGCTTAATGCAAGCTTGAAGTAATTTGATGCAATACCGCTGTTGCCGCGCTGGGTATGAAATTTACCTAAGTAAAAATACGCTTCACACAACCTGTCTGTTAACGCTTTTTGGCTTTTCACACCGTCTAACAATGAGTTAAGTACATCGTTCTCATCAACAGTACCTAAAAACAAATCCACCAGCGTAGTAGCCCAGTGCTGGTTGTCCAGCGTTGGTCGAATAGAAGCTAAGTATTTTTGTCCTTCAAGCTCTGACACGTCGTGATGCGCAAAGTACGCCCACAGAGCGCGAAATGGATCGCTGTCATCTTTTTCAAAAAAGCGGTTTAGATCGTTGGTCGCGAGTTCGGCGCGCCCACCGTAATAAAGCGCAATACCGCGATTTAGGAACGCGAAATCGTACTCTGGGTTGATTTCCAGCGTAGAGTCGAATGCGTCGTAAGCCTGAATAAAGTCGTTCTGTTGAATATAGTGAATACCCATAGAATTATAGGCTTCAGCCAAATCTGGCTTTAAATTAATGGCTTGGGTGTAATCAAACTGCGCTAAGCCCGATAGGCCCACGCTGTCGTACAACATGCCTCGTTGAAAGTGCAGTTCAGCTTTGTCTTCATCTGATAACGCAGGGCTGGTAAGCACCTGATTGTAACGAGCAATAGCCATTTCGGAACGAGGATTAATGGGCGCAGGTTCGGCTAAAAGCAGGTTTCCCATTTGTGGTCTTTCTGAAACAGTTGGTGTTTGCGCACAACCGGTTAAAATAGCAGCGAATAGAGAAAAAAAGATGAGACTAACGTTTCTGCACATGGTAAAAAAGCATTCTATAAAAAAAGAAAAAACCGCCTGAGTATTAAGTATACGCTTGTTGCGGCGCTAATGCCGCCAACCTTCTCGCATTTGATGATAAAAGTAAAGCGTATTGGGTGGTTAACACAGGTAGCTATGAAGAAAAATAATTTAGAACAACTATCACAACTTGCTTTTGACGCACAGAAAAACTCACACTCACCTTATTCCAACTTTAAAGTTGGTGCTGCGGTGCTTACTCCAAGTGGCGAAACCTTCTCTGGTTGTAATGTAGAAAGTGCTGCTTTTCCATTAGGCCAATGCGCTGAAGCCACGGCTATTGGCAATATGGTCACACAGGGACACAAACGTATCTCGCATATCGTTATTGCGAGCCCGAACGACGAGTTTTGCTTTCCGTGCGGTGGATGCAGACAGAAAATTGCTGAATTCGCCCCAGATGAAACTCCCGTAACCATGGTAAGTCAAAACGGCGAGACATTCGAAACCACCATTGGTGAGTTACTTCCAAATGCCTTTAGGGCGCACGATCTAGACAAATAAGTCATTCCTAAAATACTGTTCGTAATCGAGGCTCGAGCGAGTTTCACCGCCCTTACCTCGTTTACGAAAGGCGCTTTTTTAAACGGTAGTACACTTTGGTGTGTTAAGTGCTTTGGGTTGGCGTTTGGTAAAATTGTTGTTTGCATAATGTTCCCCCTTTTTCACTAAACGGGGGAACTGATATAAAGGGGTGAAAAATATGAACGTTTTTATTAAACGTTGACGTTTTACAATGAACGAAAGGTTAACTTTTATTTTGGTTACTCGGCTTTTCGCCTTCACGAGTAGGCTCTGCAGACGTCTGATTGGCGCGTTTTTCTTCTTGGCGTTTATTCAGCTTAGCAGCGGCCATAAATCCAATAAAAAATATGGCAAAAATAACCACGCCTACCCAAATCAAAACATTAAAAAGAAAGTCCATATCATTCCCTAATCACAATTTCGTGAAATAACTTTAACATTTATTTGTTTGAGTTGACGTGGTCAACCAAAATTGACCAACCCAGTTAAGCTACTTTTTTCAATTTCTTCATGTCCGCCTCATATTGATTT